>JAGWJK010000502.1 GCA_028865845.1 Rhizobiaceae bacterium | reverse complement strand
AAGAGGATGATGGCGAGTGCCAGCGAGCCGAGAATATAGGCGAGATGATAGTCGGTGAATTCGATGTGCCCCAAGCCGTCCGTGCCGGCCATCAGACCGATCATCAGAAACAGCAGCAGCAATGGGGCGCCGAAGCGGAAAGCGAGCACACTGGAAAAGGCCGCGATCAGGATCAGGACCGTACATACCAGCACGACGACATAAAATGCTTCCAACTGCGTCCACCCCGTTTTTCCCGCATATGCCTGCCCCAGGCTGAAAGCCTGGCCCGTCGCAATCCCCCCATGCTCACACTATGCCGCAGTACGTACTCTAGTACAGCAAATACGAATATTCTTCCGGGCGTGCGGGAACGATGCGCGCCTCGACGAATATGCATTTCATGGTGTGATGCGTTTCGCCAGAACGACGAACCGGCCGGAACGCCTTGGGGGAATTCCTTTCCGAAATCTATAGATGAATCTGGACCTTAGCAGGGCAGGGTATGGGAGGATTTGAGGCAGAAACAAAAAAGCGGCCCGGTTGCCCGAGCCGCTTCTTCATGAACGATCGTGTGGACGATCAGATCTGCTTTGCCAGCGCCACGGCCGTGTCGGCCATGCGGTTGGAGAAGCCCCATTCGTTGTCGTACCAGGACAGGACGCGCACGAAGTTGCCTTCCATGACCTTGGTCTGATCGGTCGCGAAGATCGACGAGTGGGAGTCGTGGTTGAAGTCGCGGGAAACCAGCGGATCGTCGGTGAAGCTCAGGATGCCCTTCAGCTTGCCGTTTGCGGCAGTCTTGATGGCTTCGTTGATTTCGCCGACGCTCGTTGCCTTCTTGGCGACGAACTTGAAGTCGATGACCGAGACGTTAGGAGTCGGAACGCGGATCGACGTGCCGTCCAGCTTGCCCTTCAGGTGCGGGAGGACGAGGCCGACTGCTTTTGCGGCGCCGGTCGAGGTCGGGATCATCGACAGGGCTGCGGCGCGGGCGCGGTACAGGTCCTTGTGCATGGTGTCGAGCGTCGGCTGGTCACCGGTGTAGGAATGGATCGTGGTCATGAAGCCATGATCGATGCCGACGGCGTCGTCGAGAACCTTCACAACCGGCACGAGGCAGTTCGTCGTGCAGGATGCGTTGGAGATGACCAGATGCTCCTTGGTGAGCTGGTCGTGGTTGACGCCGAAGACGACCGTCAGGTCAGCGCCATCGGCAGGGGCCGAGACGATGACGCGCTTGGCGCCGGCCGTCAGGTGTGCGGCGGCCTTGTCGCGGGCGGTGAAGATGCCGGTGCATTCCATCGCGATGTCGACGCCGAGCGCGGCGTGCGGCAGCGTTGCCGGATCCTTGATCGCGGTGACCTTGATCGGCTTACCGCCACCGACGATGATCGTGTCGCCTTCGACCTTCACGTCAGCTGGAAAACGGCCGTGGATCGAATCGTAACGCAGCAGGTGGGCATTGGTCTCGACCGGGCCAAGATCGTTGATGGCAACGACTTCGATGTCGGTGCGGCCAGCTTCGACGATAGCGCGCAGAACGTTGCGGCCGATGCGGCCAAAACCGTTGATGGCTACTTTTACAGTCATGTGTTCACTCCCGTTCAGTCAGGGTGTTAATCTTCTTGTCTTGCCACGATCCCGAAAACCGTATTGCGCCTTTCGGGATCATGTCAGGGTCGAGAGCGCTGACGCGCTATCAGGAAAGCTTCGCCTCGGCGGCAGCGACGACGGCTTCCGTGGTGATGCCGAAATGCTTGTAGACGTCCTTGTAAGGAGCCGAAGCGCCGAAGCCCTTCATGCCGATGAAGGTGCCTTCCGGACCGATGAACGCATCCCAGCCTTCACGAACGGCGGCTTCGACGGCGATCTTGACCGGCGAGTTGCCAAGCACTTCGTGGCGATAGGCTTCCGGCTGCTCGAAGAAGAGTTCGGTGCAGGGAACGGAAACGACGCGGGTGGAAATGCCCTTGGCTTCCAGTGCATTGCGCGACGCGACGGCGATTTCGACTTCAGAGCCCGAAGCGAAGATCGTCACCTTGGCATCGGCACTGCCGGCAAGCGTGTAAGCACCCAGTTCGCAGAGGTTCTTTTCGCTGTACTCGGTACGGGCAGCGAGCAGGTTCTGGCGGGTGAGGGCCAAGCCCGACGGACGGTTATGCGTCTTGATGGCGATCTGCCAGCATTCTGCAGTTTCCGTAGCGTCGGCCGGGCGGAACATCATGAAGTTCGGGATGGCGCGCAGGCCGGCAATCTGCTCGACCGGCTGGTGCGTCGGGCCGTCTTCGCCGACACCGATCGAATCGTGCGTCAGGACGTGGATGGCGCGGATACCCATCAGCGAAGCGAGACGGAGCGGCGGACGGCAATAATCCGAGAAGATCAGGAAGCCGCCGGAATAGGGGATCAGGCCGCCGTGCAGCGCGATGCCGTTCATGGCAGATGCCATGCCGTGTTCGCGGATGCCCCAGTGCATGTAACGGCCGGAGAAATCGGTCGGCGTGATCGACTTCATCTGGCTGGTCTTGGTGTTGTTCGACGGCGTCAGGTCGGCGGAGCCGCCCAGCGTTTCCGGCAGGAAGCCGTTGATGACTTCGAGCGCATCTTCCGATGCCTTGCGGGTTGCAAGCGTCGGCTTGGTTTCGGCAAGCTTCTTCTTGTAGTCGCTGATGGCAGCGTCGAAACCTTCCGGCAGTTCACCGGCAAAGCGACGGTTGAACTCGGCCTTCTTGCCGGCTTCCGTTGCTGCGAGGCGACCTTCCCACTCTTCGCGGGTGCCGACGGAGCGTTCACCGGCAGCGCGCCATTCCGAGAGAATGTCGTTCGGGATGACGAAGGGCTCGTAGGGCCAGTTCAGGGCAACGCGGGTTGCGGCAATTTCCTCGGCGCCGAGCGGCGAGCCGTGGACCTTGTGGGTGCCCTGCTTGTGCGGAGCGCCGAAGCCGATGATCGTCTTGCAGGCGATCAGCGTCGGACGATCGGACTTCTGGGCGGCTTCGATGGCTTCAGCGATGGCAGCCTGGTCGTGACCGTCGACTTCGATCGTGTTCCAGTGAACGGCCTTGAAGCGGGCAACCTGGTCGGTCGAGTCCGACAGCGAAACGGCGCCGTCGATGGTGATCGAGTTGTTGTCCCAGAAGAGGATGAGCTTGTTGAGCTTCAGGTGGCCGGCAAGCGCGATCGCTTCATGGCTGATGCCTTCCATCAGGCAGCCGTCGCCGCACATGACGTAGGTGTAGTGATCCTGCAGGTCGGCGCCGAATTCCTCGCGCAGCTTGCGCTCGGCGATCGCCATGCCGACGGAGTTGGCAATGCCCTGGCCGAGCGGGCCGGTGGTGGTTTCAATGCCGGTGGCATGGCCATATTCCGGATGGCCGGCGGTCTTGGAGCCGAGCTGGCGGAACTGTGCCAGGTCTTCGGCGGTCATGTCGGGATAACCCGTCAGATACAGCAGCGAATAAAGCAACATGGAGCCGTGGCCGGCAGACAGCACGAAGCGGTCGCGGTTCGGCCAGTGCGGATGCTTGGGGTCGAAGCGAAGATATTTGCTAAAGAGAACGGTGGCGACATCAGCCATCCCCATCGGCAGACCGGGGTGACCGGAATTGGCCTTCTCGACTGCATCCATAGCAAGGAAACGGATCGCATTTGCCATCCGGTCGTGTTGTTCGCGAGAGATCATGGTTTTTCCGCAGTGTTCCGGGTTCGGGGATGGTCGCAGGCTTGGGAGGCAGGACCACCGGTTTGAAAGGCGGCCGAAACGGAGACGTCCTCGGAACTGGCGTCCTTGGAACTCCGGCTTTCGCGCTGCCTCAGGCGGCTGAGACATAGCAGTTGGGGCGCGCAAGTCAATAAATCCGCGGCCCGTTCGGAGGGGGCTGCGGCAATTTTTCGACATTTGCCCGCCCACTTATACAAAAGACGACAGAAGCAAGACAAAGCCTGTGGGAGAGTGATATCGCACCGTCATCCACAGATTACCTCCCTTGCAGGATGACAGCCTTTATTGACGTGCAGTTATCGAGTTGAATATTGTTGGGAAATCAGTCGAGTGGCCGGATGTTTTGATTCGGCCCTTGCGCGGGGAACGAAAGGCATGACGCCCTCAGGCAAAACAGTGGATGTGGCACTCTCTCAGCTGCGCCAGGCGCTTTCGACTTTGGAGAGCGCCATCGACGTTCGCTTCGAGCGCGAGCGCGCGCAGAGCGATGTGGAAGGCGAGGTTCGCCGGGTGCATATCGATCGATCCCGGCTTGCCCAGGAGCTCGATCAGGCCGAGTTCCGCGCGAACCGGCTGGAGGAAGTCAATCGCGAAGTATCGCGCCGGCTGGTGACGGCGATGGAAACCATAAGAGCCGTGCTGGACCGCTGATCTCTTGATCTATCGAGGGCAGCCGTCGCGATCAGCGGCAATGATCGGAAAGTCTGATGGCGCAGGTAACGGTAACGATCGACGGAAAAGCCTATCGCATGGCTTGCGAGGAGGGGCAGGAGGAGCATCTGACCGATCTCGCCACCCGTTTCGACCGATATGTCATGCATCTGAAGAGCCAGTTCGGCGAGATCGGT
>JAGWJK010000501.1 GCA_028865845.1 Rhizobiaceae bacterium | reverse complement strand
GGGCTTATCGAGGGCGTTTTTCGAAGGAAGCAAAGAGAGTTGCGGCCCAATCGGAGAATGCCCGAAGCTTCTGGTTCGGAAAACGGCTGGCGGGATAGACGAGATGCAGCACGTGGTGCTTCGGTTTCCAGTCGGGAAGCACTTCGACGAGCGCGCCGCTTTCCGCATGCGATCGCATCATGAAGGCGTAGGTCTGTCCGATGCCAAGGCCGGAAATCAGCGTCGTCAGATGAGCCGTACTTTCATTAACCGCGATCCCGGCAGGCGGCATGATCTCGATATGCTTCTCACCGCGCGTGTAGCGCAACGGGATGGTTCGGCCGCTTGCGGCGGAGAAATAGCCGACGATCCTATGCCCTTTTTCGAGATCGGCCGGCTCCTGGGGCGTGCCGAAACGTGCGAGATAGGCTGGCGAGGCACACGTCGACCAGCCGAGCTCGCAGAGCTTGCGAGCGACCAGCGACGTGTCCGCGAGTGGTCCGGTGCGAATGACGCAGTCGACCCCGTCTCCGATAAGGTCGACTTGCCGGTCGCCAATGCCGAGCTGCAGGTCGATGTCCGGATATTTCGCCTGAAACGAAGCTAACGCCGGAATGAGGATCATGTTGGCTACGCTCGAGCCGACGTCGACGCGCAGTCGGCCTTTTGGTGCGACGCGTGCGCTGGCAATGGTGCTGTCCATCTCATCGATATCGGCAAGAACCCTCACTGCCCGCTCATGATAGGCAATGCCTTCATCGGTCATCGTCACGGCACGCGTGGTGCGCTCGAGAAGCTTGGTGCCGAGATGTATTTCCAGATCCTGCAGCAGCTTGCTGACCGATGACCTCGGAAGGTTCATCGTATCCGCCGCCTTGGCGAAGGATCCGGCCTCTGCGATGCGAACGAAGGCGCGAAGGGCGAGAAGATGGTCCAATTTGATGATCCCGGCGAATATGACTCATCCGACATAAGATGGCCCGCGGAAAAGGGTCAAGACGCTCCGTCGTTCCCGAAGGGCTCCGGCGGAACGATCATGTGGTCAGTCGAACCGCGATGGCCGAAGTCGAATTTGGCGACCGTGTCTCAGGAACGCACCGAAAGACGCGCCAGCATATGGCGCACATGGTCTTGTCCTCCGAAGAAGATCGCAAGAATACGCACACGCCTGTTGTCATCGTCGACATCGAAATAAAACACCGCATGGTTCTTCGTGACATGCCGCAAGCCCGGACCGAGTTCAGGCCGCAGGGTCTCCTGGTGCGGTGTCCGTGCCAGAGCCAGCATGTCGGCCTCTATGGATCGGATGCGCTGGGCCGCCCGTTCGAATGCGTCCGCCGGGGGATCTCCGAGCGTCATGTAGGAATTGACGAGATGGTCGAGGATCAGGCCGAGATCGCGGTCGCTCGCGACAGAGCGTACGACCTCATAGACCATAGGCCGCCTTCTTCGCAGTCAGCATGTCGCCGATGCTTCTGTGGCTTTCCTCGGATGTCAGGAACTCGCCCGCCCGGCGCTCGGCGATCAAGGTCTTGAGCACAGCGAGTTCCGCGTCCCTGAGCTCCGTCTCTTCACGAAGGAGTTCAAGCCCGCGTTGCACAACGGCACTGAGACTTGCAAACCGCCCGTCTTCCACCAGCTTGCGGGCAAAGGATTCCTGCTGATCGGAAATGGATACGGATGCTTTCATGGACATGAGGCTGTTTCCTTTATCGGAGAGCGCTGTACTACTGGGTAGTATTCCGATCAACAGATAAGGTCAAAGCTTCAGGTTGGTCAGTGGAGGGTGCGAAAGACACAATTGATCTGCGTCAAGATGGCGCTTTCAGGCGCATTTTGGAGGACCGAAGACTGGACTATCGTTCAATAAAAAGCGAAGGGACTCGCCAGAATAGCGTGCCTGTCCTTCTGTCTTGTTGTCATCATATCCGCATACTTTTCTGGTTATCAGAAAGGAGCGAGGAAATTAGAACATGCCGAAACTGTGGACTGAAAGCCGCGGTGTGATTGCTGCAACAGCCAACGACATTGGCAAGGCCAATGCGATCAATGCGTTGCTGGTACGCCCGATCGGGCTGCTGCCCCAAAGCGAGGGGGATCCGGTCAAGCCATTTGCGCTCGGTGTGTGGACCGATATCCGTGCACTCTTGAAGCCGGATGTCACTGTGACCGCGCTTAGAAAAGCAACGTCCACCTATACGCATACGATACGCTACTACTTCGCCTGCGCCCAGCCCGACGCGCAACGACACGACGTCGACGGGAATCCGATCGGTGCCGTCAGCGACGAGGACAGGTTGGCGGCCCAAACGAAGTATCTCTCGCTGAAGACCCCGCTCCCCCCGGTAATTGTCCCGCCGGTTGAGGACCCCGTTTCGCAAAGAGCGAGCCTTATTCGGGCTGGCATCCTCAGCCGCAGCCGGCCGTCTCCATCGGTCAACTGACAGGGCGCCGGCGTTGGCCACTGGTTCTGTGAAGCCATCGGCCTCGGCCGAACAGCGAACACCGCGTGATATCCGCGACTGACCGGACGTTACCCGCACGCGTCCAAGCCGAGCCCGCCTCAGGAGATCATAAGGCCGCCGTCGATCGGCATCGAGATGCCGTTGATCATGGCTGCATCATCCGAGAGCAGGAACAAGATCGCGGTTGCGACTTCCACGGGCTCCACGAAACGACCGACGGGGATGCGGTTGAGCATGCCGGCCGCCTTGTCCGGATCGCTCCAGGCCTTCACTGCCATGGGAGTCAGCGTCACGGTGGGATGGACCCCATTCACGCGGATTCCGTGCGGCGCAAGTTCTCTGGCCATCACGCGGGTCAGGCCGTCCAGGCCGCTTTTCGAGGCGCAATAGGCGGCGTGATCGGGGATGCCGACGAAAGATGCCACCGACGAGACGTTGACGATCGCGCCTTTGCGGCCTTCGCGGATCAGCGAGCGGGCATATTCCTGCGCGACGATCATCGGTGCACGGGTGTTGACCGCCATCAGGTGATCGAATGCCTCGACGCTGGTGTCGAGAAACGACTGCAGTTCGGTCGTGCCGGCGCAATTTATCAGGAAGTCGGCGGGAAGCGCGGCAATCGCGGCCTCACGCGTCGCCACGGCGTCGGCAAGGTCGACCTTGATCGCAACGCAACCGAGGTCCTGTCGCAAAGCCTCAACGTCTTCCGCACTTCTCGTCAGAGCTACGACCCGTACTCCCCGCTCGACGAGCAATTGTGCGGTCGCGCGCCCGATACCCTTGCCCGCGCCGGTTACGATCACGGTCTTGCCTTCAATGCTCATGTTAATGTCCTCTGAATTTCCTTCCCGGTCTCCCCGGCAAAGATATGTGCATGTCTCGGATCGATGGGGAAGTGCATGGTGCGTCCTTAATCTGCTCATGGATGAAGATATCGACCCATGTCATGATATTTCGCCAAAACGTCTTGGGTCATTGCGCTGTATCAGCAGCTCGCGTCCAAAATTTGTTGCGTAAACATGCAAATGTAAAGACAGAATCACAGATTCCCTACTGTATCGATTACCGTGGCTTCGTTGCCGCGGTTATAAAAGGGATTTTCGCAGACCGCAATTCGCAGAAGGCGGTGGAAATTAGCGAAATATGGATCGCGAAAATATTTGTTGCTTTAACATACAAAATTGCATAGCAATGCGTCAACCGAAGGCATTTAGTGGAGGAAAACGGTTATGCGTCGATTGGGTATCCATTCATTTGTATGGACTGGCGGCCAGACTCAGGAAGGTCTGGAAATGGCCCTCACCAAGACCGCGGAGCACGGCTATCGGACTATCGAGTTCGCCTATCTGCGTCCCGAAAAATTCAACCTCGACCGCCTGGCAAAGCTAGCGCAGTCTCTCGATGTCGAGATCGGCGTGACGATGGGGCTGCCGCTCGACAAGGATATTTCGAGCGAGGACGCCGCGTCCGTAGCTGCCGGCAAGCAGATGCTTGCCGATGCCGTGCGCGCTGTCCGCGATATCGGCGGCAACAAGCTTGGCGGAATTCTCTATTCCGCACACACGAAATACAATCGCCAGCCCACCAGGAAGGGCTGGGACAACAGCGTCGCGGCGATCGCTGCTTCCGCAGATGTCGCCAAGTCTGCCGATGTTGATTTGGTCCTCGAAATCGTCAATCGTTTCGAGACCAATCTGCTCAACACCACGACCCAAGGTCTGAAGTTCATCGAAGAGACCGGTTCGAGCCACGTGCGTCTGCATCTCGACACCTTCCACATGAATATCGAAGAGGCGAATCCGGCAGCGGCAATCCGGCTCGCGGGCGACAAGATCGGCTATTTCCATATTGGCGAGAGCAATCGTGGCTATCTCGGTGATGGCGTTATCAATTTCGATCTGATCTTCGATGCGCTGCTGGACATCGACTATAAGCGTGACGTGGTGTTCGAGAGCTTCTCGACAACGGTGGTCGACGAAGGTCTTTCGCTTGCCTGCGCCATCTGGCGCGATACCTGGACGGACAACGATCCGCTGGCGGCGCATGCCAAGCGCTATATCGAGCTGAAATGGGAAGAGGCAAAGCGTCGCCGCGCAACGAACGCCCGTC
>JAGWJK010000500.1 GCA_028865845.1 Rhizobiaceae bacterium | reverse complement strand
GATGAGCGTCTTGCTGCCGGGCCTGTTGTCAGGCTTCCGGATCGCCGTCGCCCTGGTCATTTCGAAGATCGCCGCACCCGCTTCATGGGCGACCCGCGCGAGACCGATGAGCAGTTTCAGCGGATGGATATGGCCGGTGCCCGTGTCGCGCACGCCGTAGAGATAGAATTTCGAACCCAACCGCTCCTGCGTTTCGGCCATATCCATGAACTTGACATGGGGGTAGCCGTATCGGGTCGCGGCGATTTCGGCATTCTCGATGTAGGCGCTCCGATAGCTCGGCTTGTGCGTGACATTCATCTGGCCGGGCATGAAATCGATGTCGATTCCATGTTCGTCGGCAAAATCGAGAAGATGTCTTTTCGCCAGTTCGGCGAGATCGAACAGGGCCTTGGAACGTTCGTAGCCGATCTTTTCTTCCAGTTCTTCCGGCCACCAGCGCTGACCGGTGCCGAGCTGACCGCCGTTGCGGCCGGAAGCGCCGTCACCGAAGCGGTTGGCCTCGATCAGGACGACATTCACGCCGCCCTTTGCGAGATTGTAAGCCGCCTGTAAGCCCGTGTAGCCGCCGCCGATGATCGCTACATCGGCGCTGCGGGAGCCGTCAAGCTTGGGATAGGTCGGGCGCGGTCCAACGGTTGCCTGATACCAGGAAAGGCCCGGTGCGATCGGGCTCTGCCATGCTTCCTGCAATGCCATGGGCGGTCCTCCTCACACGTTGAGCAGAAGGAATTCCCGCTCCCAGGGGCTGATCACCTGCATGAAGGTTTCGAATTCGCCGCGCTTGACGCCGGCATAGATGTCGATGAAGTCCTTGCCGAGCACTTCCGCAAAAGCGGGCTCGCCTTCCAGAAGCGCGATGGCTTCCAAAAGGCCGCGCGGCAGGTCGATCGAGCCTTCATTGGCGGAATCTTCCGTCGGCGCCGTCGGCTCGACCTTTTTCATGATGCCGAGCAGGCCGGAGGCGAGCGATGCCGCGAGCGCCAGGTAGGGGTTTGAATCCGAGCTCGGCAGCCGGTTTTCGACGCGGCGCGCCTGCGGGTCGGAAACCGGGACGCGGAACGCTGTGGTGCGGTTGTCATAGCCCCAGGCATTGTTGACCGGGCACGACATGTTCGGCGCCAGTCGCCGGTAGGAGTTGACGTAGGGCGCAAGCATCGCCAGCGCATTGGGAACGTAACGCTGCATGCCGCCTATGAAATGGAAGAATTCGGGCGAGGGGCTGCCGTCCGGATTGGTGAAGACGTTTTTGCCGGTCTCGATGTTCACCACCGACTGGTGGATATGCATCGCCGATCCCGGCTGGCTCTGGATCGGCTTGGCCATGAAGGTGGCGTAGATCCCATGTTTCAGCGCCGCCTCGCGGATCGTGCGCTTGAACATGAACACCTGGTCGGCAAGCTCGATCGGATCGCCGTGGCGCAGGTTGATTTCCAGCTGCGCCGGGCCTTCCTCGTGGATCAGCGTGTCGATCTCGAGGCCCTGCTTCTCCGAGAAATGGTAGATGTCGTCGATCAGTTCGTCGAATTCGTTGATGCCGGCGATGGAATAACCCTGGCCGCCGAGGATCGAGCGGCCGGAGCGGCCTTTCGGCGGATGCAGCGGATAGTCGGGGTCGTCGTTCTTGGCGACGAGGTAGAATTCGATCTCGGGCGCGACGACCGGCTTCCAGCCGCGTTCCCGGTAGAGCCCCATGATTCGCTTCAGGAGATTGCGCGGCGTATAGGACACGGCTTCGCCATCGGAGTTGACGATGTCGCAGATCACCTGCGCGGTCGGGTCGGTTTCCCAGGGCACAACGGAAAGGGTCGAAAGATCGGGCACCAGCTTCAGGTCGCTGTCGCGCGGCTCGTAGCGGAAGCTTTCGGTCTCCTCCGGGTATTCGCCTGAAATCGTGTGGCGATAGATCGCCGAAGGCAGGGCAAGCGAGGTGTTGGACGTAAATTTCGATGTCGGCATCATCTTGCCGCGCGGTACGCCCGCAAGATCGGGGGTAATGCACTCTATGTCTTCGATCCCACGCGCCCGCAGCCACTGGGCGGCCTCCTTCCAATCCGTTACGCCGCGTGCCGAGCGTAGGCTCGGGGGGACTGTGGCGACTTTCGATACCGGCATGGAGGCTTTCAGCGGGGTCTTCTTCGCGGGCATAAAACACCGTATTTCCGTTGATCGGAGATTGTATCATAACGGCAGTTTGCCAATTGGCGAGGGGGAAAACCGCTCGGACTTTCGCCATATGATGGAAAATCAGCGTTGCAATGCAACAAGCACAGAAGGAATGAAATGTGGTCGGCAGATACGATGTGATCGTTCTCGGAGCAGGCGCAGCCGGCATGATGTGCGCCATTCGTGCCGGCCAGCGCGGTCGTTCCGTCATCGTGCTCGACCATGCGAGCGCACCCGGTGAAAAGATCCGGATTTCCGGCGGCGGCCGCTGCAACTTCACCAATATCAACGCCGGGCCGAAGAATTTCCTCTCGTCCAATCCGCATTTCGCCAAATCGGCACTTGCCCGTTTCACGCCCAGAGACTTCCTCGGCATGGTGGAGAGCCACGGTATCGCCTGGCATGAAAAGGCGCTCGGTCAGCTCTTCTGCGACAACAGCGCTAAGGACATCATCCGCATGCTGTCCGATGAGATGCGGGAGGCCGGCGTCGAATTGCGGTTGCGCGTGGAGATCGCTTCGGTCGAACCGATCGCGGGTGGTTATCGTATCGCAACCTCGGACGGTCTCTTCGAGGCGTCGTCATTGGTGGTTGCCACCGGCGGCAAGTCCATTCCGAAGATGGGGGCGAGCGGCTTTGCCTATCGCATCGGCGAACAGTTTGGGCTGCCGCAGGTCGAAACCCGGCCCGGCCTCGTGCCATTGACCCTTGATCCGCAACTCCTGCAGCGCCTGGCGCCGTTGTCCGGCATCGCCGCGCCCGCCGAGATCCGCCACGGCAAGACCGCTTTCCGCGAAGCCCTGCTCTTTACCCATCGCGGCCTGAGCGGACCTGCGATCCTGCAAATCTCGTCCTACTGGCGCGAAGGCGATGAGATCACCGTCGTCATCGAGCCCGACATCGACGTTTTCGCCGGTCTCAAGGCGGCGCGGCAGGCCAACGGCCGGCAATCGGCGCAGACGGCGCTTGCGGAAGTCCTGCCGAAGCGGCTGGCGCAGCACATCGCCGAGAGCGAGGGCGTGAATGGCAATCTGGCCGACCAATCCGACAAGCGGCTGCAAGGCCTGGCCGCCGCCGTTCAGGCCTGGCCGGTAAAGCCGTCCGGCTCCGAAGGCTATCGCACGGCGGAGGTCACGCTCGGCGGCATCGATACCGCCTGTCTCGATTCGAAAACGATGGAGGTGAAGACCGCTCCCGGCCTCTACTTTATCGGCGAGTGCGTCGACGTCACCGGATGGCTCGGCGGCTACAATTTCCAATGGGCCTGGGCGTCGGGCCATGTTGCCGGGCAAGCAGCGTGACGTAACGACAGGCGGTTGATCAAAGGAAGGCCGCCATCAGTCAAGTAAGCTTACGGATATTTAGATTTCGAACACCTTGTTTGGGCAAATCTTCAAAACTGCGACAATTGCGACATGCCACTGGTAACGCCGTTTTCCTTTCCTACATTTTTATTTTCTACATTGACGGTTGCCGGAACCTACTTTTGCCGGTTATCGTGTCAGTGCAAAAAATGGGATTTAGGCTCATGAACAGAACACGTCGTGCTCGTGCCATTGCAATTGCTCAAACTCGCGACAATGCGAAGCTGGTTGCCGCCAGGCTGCTGATGCTCGCAACCGGTGCGACCGCCGCTTGCATCGCCTATCTCCTCGCGCGCAGCCTCTGATCCTGCCGGCCTGATTGGCGTCGGCCGCCGGCCCTTCGGCGGACGTACTGGGACGACTCCATGGAGTTTTCCCGCGCTTTCCCACACGGTGAAGGCCCTGCTTTTCCTTGCTATCGCCCCTTATCCGAAAATTAATCAATCAGATTCACTATCTGTAATGATATTTGAGGGGCGCGCTCCATAGTTGTGGAGCCGATGCAATGATTGCCTTCTGAGCTTTTCAGAACCCCGTCTGACAACATCCAAAGATAAATGGTTATGCATCCGGTCGGCGCTGTATGGGCGCCGGCGGGGAGGGCGGTGTATGAGAGGCCGAAGCCACCATGTTCATTGACAAGATCCTGTCCCGTTTCAAGATCAAGACGAAGGTGCTCATCTTCGTTTTGCCGTTCGTCATCAGCATTTCCGCCGTTGGCCTCACCGGCCTGTACGCTTCGGGCCTGCTGCAGGGACGAATGGAGATCTCCAACAGCGTGTTGCAATCGCTGACGGGCTTCAAGAATCTGTATGGCTCTATGGATGACTTCCTGCGCATCACCAACGACAAGGCCCGCGACAAACTCTACGACGACATCAAATCGCAGCAGGGCGTGCTGAATTCGACGCTTTCGCAGCTCGGCAAGGATTCGGAAGGCCGGGACAATCTGACCGATGCCACCGCCAAGACCGCCGACATGGCGAATGTCGTCGCCAAGCTCTGGTCGCTGCATGAACAGGAAGTTG
>JAGWJK010000499.1 GCA_028865845.1 Rhizobiaceae bacterium | reverse complement strand
GACTGGAGAAGAGCTACGCGTCCTATATGGCTTCGCATCAGGTACGCCGCCGCCTGTTCCCGAAGGTCAAGGTAACGATCCTCGAGCCGGTGAAGCTTGAAGTGCCGGCCGAACTCAAGGGCCGCAAGCGCCGCGTCGCTGCCGGTGCTGCACTCTACCAGGTGATGTCCAGCCTGATGTTCCGCACCACGGATACGAATTCGACCGTGCTTGACCGCATTATCGAAACCGCCGTGGAGCAGGGCGGCCGCAAGCTCGCCGTCGAGGACCCGATCGCCGGCAAGCTCTCCTATGCCAAGCTGCTGACCGGCGCTGCCGTTCTCGGCGCGAAATTTAAGGCCCTGTTCCCTGCGGACAAGACGCTCGGCGTCATGTTGCCGAACGCCAACGGGACTGCAGCAACAGTGCTAGGCGTCATGTCGGCCGGCAAGGTTCCGGCGATGCTGAATTTCACTGCCGGCGCTGCCAATATCCTCTCGGCCTGCAAGGCGGCAGAGGTGAAGCACGTGCTCTCGTCACGCGCCTTCGTGGCCCAGGCCAAGCTTGGACCGGTCGTGGAGGAGCTTGAAAAGGAAGTGAAGATCGTCTGGCTCGATGAACTGAGGACGACTGTCACCACCTTCGATAAAATCCGCGGCCTGCTCCATAAGTACCGCCCGATCGTCAAACGCTCGGCTGAAGATACGGCGGTGATCCTCTTTACCTCGGGATCGGAAGGCTCGCCCAAGGGTGTCGTGTTGACCCATCGCAACATTCTCTCGAATGCTGCCCAGGCCGCCTCGCGCATCGACTTCCATTCCGGCGACAAGGTTTTCAACATCCTGCCGGTCTTCCACTCCTTCGGCTTGACGGCCGGAACGGTGCTGCCGCTGATATCGGGCATACCGGTCTATTTCTATCCTTCGCCGCTGCACTATCGCATCGTGCCGGAACTGATCTACGTCTCGAATGCCACAATCATCTTCGGTACGGATACCTTCCTGAACGGCTACGCGCGCACCGCGCATCCCTATGACTTCCGGTCGATCCGTTACATCTTCTCCGGCGCCGAACCCGTGAAGCCTTCGACCCGCGAGACCTATATGGAGAAATTCGGCCTGCGTATCCTGGAAGGCTACGGCGTCACGGAAACCGCGCCGGTCATCTCGCTCAACACGCCGATGTACAATCGCTCCGGCACGGTCGGAAAGATCATGCCGGGCATGGAATGGAAGCTGGAGGCCGTGCCTGGCATCGACGAAGGCGGCCGTCTCTTCATCCGAGGTGCCAATGTCATGGCCGGGTATCTGCGGGCCGAGAATCCCGGTGTCATCGAGCCGCTGCAGGATGGCTGGCACGATACCGGCGATATCGTCACGATCGATGAGGACGGCTTCATCAAGATCCGTGGCCGTGCCAAGCGCTTCGCAAAGATCGGCGGCGAAATGATATCTCTTGCAGCCATCGAGTCGCTGGCCGGGCAGTTGTGGCCGGGTGCGCTTTCGGTCGTCTCTGCCGTGCCTGACGCAAAGAAGGGCGAGCGGCTGGTGCTTCTTACCGATGCGCCTGGCGCCACCCGAGCGGAGTTTCTTGCTTTCGCCAAATCCAATGGTGCGATGGACATGATGGTGCCGGCCGAGGTCACCGTCGGCAAGGTTCCGGTCCTGGGTTCCGGCAAGGTCGATTTCGTCACGGCGCGCAAACTGGCGCTCACGGAACCCGCGTCGTCGCAGGCGGCCTGAAACACACAGCGGGCTCTTCAGACATAACCCTCCGCCATGCCCGGCGGAGGGTTTATTTTTTCGTCTATTAGAAATTAGATTGCATATTTATAATTTGAATGCTATCTAATTTCCATGTCCGACATTGATACCCTTCGCCGCATGCTGACAACGAATGCGAACCAGATCGGCCGCCATTGGCGCCGTGTGGCGCATGAGGTTGTCTTTGCGCATGGCATCACGGACGCCGCAGCCCTTCCCTTCATCACGATTAGCCGATTGGGGGACGGGGTAAGACAACTCGATCTCGCCGAAGCCGTCGGTCTCGAAGGTGCGTCATTGGTGCGGCTGCTGGACCAGCTTTGCGGCGCCGGACTTGTCGAGCGCCGGGAAGACGCGTCGGACCGGCGTGCCAAAATGCTGTTCCTGACCGACAGCGGCAGGACGCTGGCATTGCAGATCGAGCAGGAATTGGTGGCGTTGCGCGAGCGTGTATTTGGCGGCGTCAGCGTCGAGGATCTTGAGGCAACCCTGCGGGTTTTCCGCGTCATCGAGGAGGCAGCGAACCGAACCGAGTAATCGCAAAGGCCCGCCGTAATAGAACATGAATCGCCTGCATCTGCCTGCCTCATGGCCCGATTGGCTTTTCTCAGCCAAAACCTTCGCGGCCTCCATGTTGGCCCTCTATATTGCACTCGCAGCGGGCCTGTCGCGCCCCTACTGGGCAATGGCGGCCGTTTATGTCGTCGCCAACCCGCTTTCCGGCGCCACGACTTCCAAAGCTCTCTACCGCGCGCTCGGCACCATGCTCGGTGCGGCCGGCTCCGTGTTTCTGCTGCCGGTTTTTTCCAACTCGCCGGAACTCTTCTGTCTCGCCATGGCGATCTGGACGGGCTGCTTCCTGTTCATATCGATGCTGGATCGTACGCCACGCAGCTATGTGTTCATGCTCGCCGGCTACAGCCTGCCGCTGATTGCGCTGCCGGCGGTTACCGATCCGAGCACGATCTTCGATGTCGCGATTGCCCGAACCGAGGAAATCACGCTTGGCATCATCTGTGCGAGCCTGGTGCATGCGCTTGTGCTGCCGGTCCGTGTCGGTCCGGTGCTTGGCAGGCAAGCTGCCGGATGGCTGCGCGATGCCGGCACCTGGGCCGGAGCTATTCTGAAGGGCGAGGAGGGGACGGGTCCGACCCTCGAACGCCAGCGTCTCGCCGCCGACATCCGCACCATGGACATGCTGATCAGCCAGCTCGGTTACGACACCAGCGTTGCCGGGACCACCCGGCTTGCGCGAGAGCTGCGCGGACGCATGGCCCTGTTGCTGCCGCTGCTCTCATCGCTCGGCGACCGGCTCGATGCCGTTCGCGCCACGGGCGAGGAACCCGAGGGCCTGGACGCCTTGCGGAAGGATGTTCTTGCCTGGATCGAGGATGATTTCGACGATGGCGACACGACAGCCGTGCGGCTGAGGGCGGCGATCGCTGCACTTGAGCCGAAGGCTGATGACGGCGTGCGTTGGAATGATCTCCTGCTGTCGAGCGCGCTTGAGCGCCTGGGCGAGATCGTCGACGTCTGGCAGGATTGCCGGGCCTTGCGGGCACGCATCGCGCTTGGCGAAAAGGTTGGCCCCTGGAAGCCGGTTTTCCACAATCGCCGCGTCGTGGGTCCCGCCCGTCACTACGATTTCGGCCTACTGGCTTTTTCGTGTGCATCCGTGGTGCTGGCCATCCTTGCCTCCTGTGTCGTTTGGCTGGGAACGGGCTGGGAAGAGGGCGCGGGCTGCGTCATCATGACGGCGGTCGGTGCCTCGTTCTTCGCGGCCCTCGATAATCCAGCGGAGCAGATACGCGCTTTCACCATCTTTATGATCGTGTCGGTCGTCGTGTCGGGAATCTATCTCTTTGCCGTCCTGCCGTTCGTTCACGATTATCTTGGTCTGGTGCTGGTCTTCGCAGTTCCGTTCCTGCTGGCAGGCCGGCTGGTGGCGCGGCCGCAATTCACCATGCTGGCCATGCTTCTGGCCGTTAACACCGCCTCTTTCGTCGGCCTGCAGGCGAGCTATAGCGCCGATTTCGCGAGCTTCGTCAACGGCAACATGGCCTCGGTCGGAGGCGGTGTTTTCGCTCTGGTCTGGACCCTTGTCACCCGGCCGTTCGGCGCGGCGTTTGCAGCACGAAGACTGGTGCGGGCCGGCTGGGCCGATCTTGCCGAGACGGCGCGTGGCGCGAGCAACGACGATTCCCAGCATTTTGCCGGACGTGTTTTCGATCGCCTCGCGCAGCTTGTCCCCCGTCTTGCCCAGGCCGTCGACAATGACGTAGCGGCAGCCGATCTTCTGCTGGAGCTGCGCATTGGCATGAACGTGCTCGATCTGCAGCGGGCACGGGCAACACTTCCGGCAGATCAAAGGGCTCTTATCCAGCCCGTGCTCGACGCGATTGCCGCGACGTTCCGCGAGCGTCTCAAGGCCGGCGTCGTCGGCGAGCCCGATCGCCGGTTGCTGGCAGCGATCGATAACGCGCTGGAAACCTTCTCTGACAGCCAGGATCGCGTCGCCATGCGACCGGTGCTTCAGGCGCTCGTTGGGCTGAGGCGCGCGTTCTTCCAGGGTGAACCGGGTCCTGCGCTGGTCGTCCCCGCCATCCCCAGTTCGCCGCTGGCGCTTGCCGCGGAATAGGAGCCGCTATGATCATCGATCTCGACCTTTTCGGCGTCTACCTGCCGGGCCTGCTTGTGCTCGCAGCCGTCGCTTTCGTTCTCAATCAGCTCGTGCATCGCGCACTTGCCCTGGCCGGTCTTTATCGCCTGGTCTGGCATCCGGCTTTGTTCGATGTCTGTGTTTTCATCATCCTTCT
>JAGWJK010000498.1 GCA_028865845.1 Rhizobiaceae bacterium | reverse complement strand
CAAGGTGGCGCGCAAGCTCGGGCCGCGTTTCGGCCTGTCGCCGAAGCAGACCGAGCTGGTCGTCTGGCTGATCGAGGAACACCTGACCATGTCGATGGTCGCCCAGACGCGCGATTTGACCGACCGCAAGACCATCATCGATTTTGCCGATCGCGTGCAGTCGCTCGATCGCCTGAAGATGCTGTTGATCCTTACCGTCTGCGATATCCGCGCCGTCGGCCCCGGCGTCTGGAACGGCTGGAAGGGTCAGCTGCTGCGCACGCTCTATTACGAGACCGAGTTGCTGCTTGCCGGCGGTTTCTCGGAGGTCTCCCGCAAGGAACGGGCCGAAGCTGCCGCAAAGGCCCTCGAAAAGGCCCTGGAAGACTGGAGCCAGAAGGACCGCAGGACCTACGTCAAGCTGCATTACCAGCCGTATCTGCTGTCTGTGCCGCTGGAAGACCAGATCCGCCACACCCAGTTCATTCGCCAGACCGACAAGTCCGGTCAGGTGCTTGCGACCATGGTGCGCACCGACAGCTTCCACGCCATCACCGAGATCACCGTGCTGTCGCCGGACCACCCGCGCCTGTTGACGGTCATCGCCGGTGCCTGCGCTGCCGCCGGCGCCAATATCGCCGATGCCCAGATCTTCACGACCTCGGACGGCCGCGCACTCGACACGATCCACATCAACCGGGAATTCCCCGATGATGCGGACGAACTGCGCCGCGCCGGCACGATCGGCAAGATGATCGAGGATGTCCTTGCCGGCCGCAAGCGCATTCCGGAAGTCATCGCCACGCGCACGAAGAACCGCCGGAAAAACAAGGCTTTCGTCATCCCGCCATCGGTGACGATCTCCAACAGCCTGTCGAACAAGTTTACGGTCATCGAGGTCGAATGCCTCGACCGCACCGGCCTTCTGTCGGAAATTACCTCGGTTCTTTCCGACCTGTCGCTCGACATCCAGTCGGCGCGTATCACCACCTTCGGCGAAAAAGTCATCGACACATTCTATGTGACCGATCTCGTCGGGCAGAAAATCTCCAACGACAACAAGCGAGCCAACATCACCGCCCGCCTGAAGGCGGTAATGGCGGGTGAAGAGGACGAGGCGCGCGAGCGCATGCCGTCCGGCATCATCGCGCCCGCCATCGCGCGCTCGCCCAATGTCGAAAAGAAGGCCAATTCAGCCGTATGAGCCTGGTTAAGAAATTCATCACCGTTGGCGGCGCGACGCTCGGCAGTCGCATCTTCGGCTTCGCCCGCGAAACGCTGATGGCCGCCGCCCTCGGCACCGGACCGATGGCCGACGTTTTCTACGCCGCTTTCCGCTTTCCGAACCTGTTCCGTCGCCTGTTTGCTGAGGGTGCTTTCAACGCTGCCTTCGTGCCGCTTTTTGCGAAGGAGATCGAGGCGAACGGCATCGATGGTGCCAAGCGGTTTTCCGAGGAAGTCTTCGGTGTTCTCTTCTCGGTCCTGATGCTGATCACCGTGGTCATGGAACTAGCCATGCCGCTCCTGGTGCGCTGGGTCATCGCGCCCGGCTTTGCCGACGACGCCGAGAAATTCGACCTGACGGTCCGGCTGGCCGCCGTGATGTTCCCCTATCTCATGTCGATGTCGCTGACGGCGATGATGAGCGGCATGCTGAATTCGCTGCATCATTTCTTCGCCGCCGCCGTCGCTCCGATCTTCCTCAATCTCGTGATGATCAGCGCGCTGTTCTACGCGATCTATTATGGCGCCGATCCGCTGAGCACCGCCTGGTATCTGTCCTGGTCGGTGCTGGTGGCAGGTGTGCTGCAGCTGGCCGTCGTCTATATCGGCGTGCGCCACGCCGGCATCAATATCGGCCTGCGCTTTCCGCGCTTCACGCCGAATGTCAAGCGGCTGCTGCTTCTTGCCATCCCGGCCGCCATCACCGGCGGCGTCACCCAGATCAATCTGGTGATCGGCCAGGCGATCGCCTCGAGCAAGGAAGGCGCGATTGCCGCCCTGCAATATGCAGACCGCATCTACCAGCTGCCGCTCGGCGTCGTCGGCGTCGCGGTCGGCATCGTGCTTCTGCCGGAACTGGCCCGTTCGCTGAAGTCGGGCCATATCAAGGAAGCCGCCAACATCCAGAACCGCTCGATCGAATTCGTGCTGTTCCTGACCCTGCCGGCCGCTGTCGCCCTCTGGCTTCTATCCGACGATATCATCCGCGTGCTTTACGAGCGCGGTGCCTTTAACGCGAACAACACAACGCTGGTCGGCTCCATCCTCGCCATCTTCGGCCTGGGCCTGCCGGCTTTCGTGCTGATCAAGGCGCTGCAGCCCGGCTTTTATGCCCGCGAAGATACGAAATCGCCGATGCGCTATACGGCCGTCGCCGTCTTCGTCAATTCCGCGCTGTCCATCCTGCTTTTCCCGGTGCTCGCCGAACGCGGCATTGCGCTCGCCGAGGCGGTTGCCGGATGGCTGAATGCCGTACAGCTCTTCGTCACTCTTTATCGCCGCGGGCATCTTACCTGGGAATGGTCGCTGGCGCGCCGCACTGTCATGCTGCTCGTGTCCTCTGCCGTCATGGGCGGGGTCATCGTCTATTTGTCCGATCGCTGGGAGCCGCTTCTGGGGTCCGGCTCGACGCTGCTCATCAAGACCGGCGTGCTGAGCTTGCTGATATTGATTGCGATGGCGGTGTATTTTGCTGTCGCCTTCCTGATCGGCGGCGTGGATTTGGGCATGGTGCGCCGCAAGTTGAAGCGCAAGCCGGCGGAGACCGTTTCGGACGCGAAGGTCATGAAGGGGGAGTAATCAAACTCCTTTGTCACGACCCTTCCCGCAGACAGTCGCGGGGATGATTTTGTCAGATGTGGAGTTCCGATGCCGCATTCCCTCTTCCTCGTAACCCTCGTCGTCGACGATTACGACCGCGCAAAGTCCTTCTATTGCGATAGTCTGGGCTTCGAGTGCTTGGCCGATGACCTGCAGCCGGAGGGCAAGCGGTGGGTGATGGTGAAGCCGAAGGGTACAGAGGGAGCGGCTTTGCTTCTGGCGCAGGCGGCGAACAGTGAACAGCGCGCCGCAATCGGCAGTCAAACCGGAGGCCGTGTCGGCTTCTTTCTCAAGACAGACGATTTTGCCCGCGATCATGCGGCGATGACTGCAAAAGGCGTGCGTTTTCTGGAAGAGCCGCGCCATGAAGTCTACGGCACGGTAGCGGTGTTTGCCGACCTTTACGGCAACCGCTGGGATTTGATCCAGCATTCTTCTTGAGAGCCTGCCTATACCCCCTTGATCCCTGCTTGTCCGCCGTGCATAAGCCCGCCGAACACCAGGGGTCGAGCGCGAGCTCGCCCGGGCCCTCCACAAGCCTTTTGAGGACGACATGACCGAATTCAAGCCGCTCGTATTCTCCGGCGTTCAGCCGACCGGCAATCTCCATCTTGGCAATTATCTCGGCGCGATCCGCAAGTTCGTGGCGCTGCAGGCAAACAACGACTGCATCTATTGCGTCGTCGACATGCATGCGCTGACCGCGCAGCTGGTGCATGAGGATATGCCCGGCCAGATCCGCTCGATCACCGCCGCCTTCCTCGCCGCCGGTATCGACCCGGAAAAGCATATCGTCTTCAATCAGTCGGCCGTGCCGCAGCATGCGGAACTGGCCTGGATCTTCAATTGCGTTGCCCGCATCGGCTGGATGAACCGCATGACGCAGTTCAAGGACAAGGCCGGCAAGGACCGCGAGCAGGCGTCTCTTGGTCTCTATGCCTATCCGAGCCTGATGGCTGCCGACATTCTCGTCTACCGCGCCACCCACGTTCCGGTCGGCGACGATCAGAAGCAGCATCTGGAGCTGACCCGCGACATCGCCATGAAGTTCAACATGGACTACATGGAACATATCCGCCGCGCAGGTTACGGTATCGACATCACTGTCGGCGACGAGCCGGTGCATGCCTATTTCCCGATGGTCGAGCCGCTGATCGACGGCCCGGCGCCGCGCGTCATGTCGTTGCGCGACGGCACCAAGAAGATGTCGAAGTCGGATGCCTCCGACCTGTCGCGTATCAACCTTCTCGACGACGAAGAGAATATTTCGAAGAAGATCCGCAAGGCAAAGACCGATCCCGAAGGCTTGCCGAGCGAAGTCGCGGGCCTTGCCGGGCGTCCGGAAGCGGACAATCTCGTCGGCATCTACGCGGCACTCTCCGATAAGACCAAGGCCGATGTGCTTGCCGAATTCGGTGGCCAGCAGTTCTCCGTCTTCAAGCCGGCCCTGGTCGATCTCGCCGTGCACGCGCTGTCGCCGATCACCGGCGAGATGCGCCGCCTGATGGCGGACCCCGGCCATATCGACGCCGTCCTGCGGGACGGCAGCGCCCGCGCCCGAGCCCGCGCCGAAGTGACGATGAAGCAGATTCGCGACATCATCGGCTTCATCTACTGAGTTTTCGCTCAATCTTCGCTGACGCGCTACGTTCCTGGCGCGTTGGCGAGATCTCCCGAGCCACGTGCTGGACGCGTGGCTCGGCTCTCAAAACGAGGGCTTGCCACGGGCCGGATTCCGATGTCAGAGTCAGGCCAT
>JAGWJK010000497.1 GCA_028865845.1 Rhizobiaceae bacterium | reverse complement strand
TCCCGGATAGCATGCAGCGGTTTTCGGACGGTGTCACGCGCGCCCTTCAAGCCGCCTGGCAAATGATCAGAACGCCCTGAAGGTCAGCGTCGTCAGCGAGCGGACGATGCCGGGGATATTGGCGATGTGGTCGTTGATGAATTTGCCGATATCCTGCTCGTCCTTGACGTAGACCTTCAGCAGCAGGTCATAATCACCGCTGGTGGAATAGAGTTCCGAAACCAGCTCCGTCTGATAGATGGCGTCGGCGACTTCGTAGGTCTTGCCGGGGGCGCATTGGAGCTGAACGAAAATGGGCTTCATGAGAACATCCTGGGTCTGTCTGCTGCCGCAATGGCGGTCGTTGCTTCTCTCTATAATGCTCGAAAGCGACGAAAGCATGCAAGTTTTCTCTGTCTAACAGATGTCGCACGTAACGCTTTCGCAAAACCGAAGCTGACGCTAGATTGGCCGGATTGTTGCAGGTGTCTGGATAGGTTCGATGCTGAATGATCTTCGCTCCCACGGTCTATGGGAGAAAACCGCGCCACTGCCGCCGGCCACTGCGCCGCTTGCCGGCGATGTCTCGGCGGATGTCGTGGTGGTGGGTGGCGGCTATACGGGGTTGTCGTCGGCGTTGCATTTGGCCGAAGCGGGGAGCAGGGTCGTGCTTCTCGAAGCCAACGAGATCGGCTTTGGCGGCGCCGGCCGCAATGTCGGCCTGATCAATGCCGGCATGTGGGTCATGCCCGATGATCTGCCTGGTGTGCTTGGCCCGATCTTCGGCGAACGGCTGCTCGATGTTCTCGGCAATGCCCCGAAGCTGGTGATGGCGCTGATCGAGAAGCATGGGATAGCCTGCGAACTCGAAACCAATGGCACGCTGCATTGCGCCGTCGGCGCCGACGGCCTG
The DNA here is from genome assembly GCA_028865845.1 of Rhizobiaceae bacterium. GTDB lineage: Bacteria > Pseudomonadota > Alphaproteobacteria > Rhizobiales > Rhizobiaceae > Rhizobium. The sequence goes on along the minus strand of JAGWJK010000497.1, from coordinate 3,672 downwards.
AAGGAGATCGAGGATCGCGCCAGCCAATGGGGCAAGCGAGGCGCGCCGGTCACTCTTCTCGACGCTGCCGAGACGGCGCGACGGGTTGGGAGTTCCGCTTATGCCGGATCGCTGCTCGACATGCGGGCCGGCACGCTGCAGCCGCTTGCCTATGCGCGCGGACTTTCGCATGCCGCCGTCAAGGCCGGCGTTTCGATCCACACCGGCAGCTCTGTCACCGTGACGGAAAGAAACGGCAGCCGCTGGCGGGTGACTACGGCAGGCGGAAGCGTCAGCGCCGACTGGATTATCGTTGCCACGGATGCCTATAGCACCGGCCCCTGGGAACAGGTGCGGCTGGAGCAGGTGCATCTGCCCTATTTCAATTTTGCGACCGTGCCGCTCGGCGACAATCTGCGCCAATCGCTCCTGCCCGGCCGCGAGGGCGTCTGGGACACCAAGGAGATCCTGTCGTCCTTCCGCATGGATCAGGCCGGGCGGCTGGTCTTCGGCAGTGTCGGAGCGCTGCGCAATACCGGGCTTGCTGTCCATAAAAGCTGGGCAAAGCGTTCGCTGAAAAAGCTGTTTCCGCAGCTCGGCGACGTCGCTTTCGAATGCGAGTGGTACGGCAAGATCGGCATGACCGACAATGCCCTGCCGCGCTTCCACAAATTCGCGCCCAATGTCGTCGGCTTTTCGGGATATAACGGTCGCGGCATCGCGCCCGGTACGGTCTTCGGCAAAGTGCTGTCTGAACATATTCTCGGGCAGACGACCGAAGGCGACCTGCCGCTGCCATTGACCGCGCCGAGCGAGCCCGGCTTTCGTGCGCTGAAAGAAATGTGGTACGAAGCCGGCGCCCAGGCCGCCCATTTTGCCGGTGCAAGATTTTAGGGACGGGAACCGGACCATCATAACAAGAAGAGGAAGATGACATGACCGCGACGCTCGATCTCACTGCGGAAACCAAAGCCATCCTGACCGAACTCGGTGTCGCCGCCGATCGCTATACCGGCGGCACGCTTGCCGTCACATCGCCGGTGACGGGTGCTGAGATCGGCCGACTGAAGGAACATACGGTCGCCGAGGCAAAGGCTGCGATCGACAAGGCGCATGAGGCCTTTTTGTCCTGGCGCGCTGTTCCGGCTCCCAAGCGCGGCGAGCTGATCCGCCTGCTCGGCGAAGAGCTGCGCGTTGGCAAGGCCGCGCTCGGCCGTCTGGTTTCGATCGAAGTCGGCAAGATCACCTCCGAAGGTCTCGGCGAAGTCCAGGAGATGATAGATATCTGCGATTTTGCCGTCGGCCTGTCGCGGCAGCTCTATGGTCTCACCATCGCCACCGAGCGCTCCGAGCACCGGATGATGGAGAGCTGGCATCCGCTGGGGCCTGTCGGCATCATCTCCGCCTTCAACTTCCCGGTTGCCGTCTGGTCCTGGAATGCCGCGCTCGCCATCGTCTGCGGCAATTCCACCGTATGGAAGCCGTCCGAAAAGACGCCGTTGACGGCGCTCGCCGTGCAGGCGTTGTTCGAAAAGGCGCTGAAGCGCTACGTCGCCGAGGGCGGTGTCGCCCCGGCCAATCTTTCGACGCTGATCATCGGCGGTCGGGACGTCGGCGAAGTCCTTGTCGATCATCCGAAGATCCCGCTCGTCTCGGCCACGGGGTCGACGGCCATGGGCCGCGCGGTCGGTCCGAGGCTTGCCAATCGCTTTGCCCGGGCCATCCTCGAACTTGGCGGCAACAATGCCGCGATCGTCTGCCCGTCCGCCGATCTCGATCTGACGCTGCGTGGCGTCGCTTTTTCCGCCATGGGCACGGCCGGCCAGCGCTGCACGACGCTGCGTCGCCTCTTCGTGCATGAGAGTGTCTATGATCAGCTCGTGCCGCGGCTCCGGAAGGCTTACAGTTCGGTCACGATCGGTAATCCGCTTGAGACCGGAACGCTGGTCGGCCCGTTGATCGACCGGCAGGCCTTCGAAAAGATGGGCGCGGCCCTCGGGCAGGCGAAGGACGCCGGCGGCAAGGTGACGGGCGGAGAACGCGTCGAACAGGGTGCGGCGGATGCTTTTTACGTCCGTCCGGCGCTGGTCGAAATGCCATCGCAGACCGGTCCCGTGGAACACGAGACCTTCGCGCCGATTCTCTACGTGATGAAATACAGCGATTTCGACGAGGTGCTGGCGCTGCATAACGCCGTGCCGCAGGGACTGTCGTCCTCGATCTTCACCAACGACATGCGCGAGGCGGAGACCTTCGTTTCGGCACGCGGCTCGGATTGCGGCATCGCCAATGTCAATCTCGGTCCTTCGGGAGCGGAAATCGGCGGCGCGTTCGGTGGCGAAAAGGAAACGGGCGGTGGCCGCGAATCCGGCTCGGATGCCTGGAAGGCCTATATGCGCCGGACCACCAACACCATCAATTACGGCCGCACGCTGCCGCTGGCCCAGGGCGTTAAATTCGACGTCGAATGATTGCTGCGTTGCGATAAGGAGGGCGAGGGCGTAAAACCGGTCTCGCCCTCCTTTTTATTTCCAAGGTCTATCACCATGCATCTGTCGCTCCAGGAAGCTGAAACGCTCATCGTGGAGGCATTGGAGCGCAGCCGGGTTCGGGCGGACAATGCCCGCTCGGTCGCAATCGCTCTCGTCGCGGCCGAAGCCGCCGGGCAGGGCGGTCACGGCCTGCGCCGCGTTCCGGCCTATGCGGCACAGGCAAAGGCCGGAAAGACCGATGGTTTCGCCACCCCGGTGTTGACGCGACCCTATCCGGCCGTGCTGCGTATCGACGCCTGCAACGGTTATGCCTATCCCGCATTGGATCTCGCCGTGAGCGAGCTTACGGCCGTTGCGCGCGAGCAGGGGATTGCGCTTGCGGCGATCAACCGTTCGCACCATGCCGGCGTGATGGGATTGACGGTGGAGCGATTTGCCGACCAGGGGCTGGTGGCATTGATGGTCGCCAATGCGCCGGCGTCGATGGCGCCCTGGGGCGGCAAGCGGCCGGTCTTCGGCACCAACCCGATCGCCTTCGCAGCACCTCTACCAGATGCGGATCCGATCGTCATCGATCTCGCTCTGTCGAGAGTGGCGCGCGGCAAGGTGATGGCGGCGCGGCAGAAGCGGGCGCCGATCCCTCCGGACTGGGCTTTCGATCGGAACGGCAACCCGACCACCGATGCCGAAGAGGCGCTGGTCGGCACGATGATCCCGGCCGGCGAGGCCAAGGGTGCGGCCCTGGCGATGATGGTGGAAATCCTGTCCGCCGGTCTGACCGGTGCCAACTACTCGTTTGAAGCCTCGTCGCTGTTCGACGATCAGGGCGCCCCGCCGGCGCTCGGCCAGACGATCATCGCCATCAATCCCGCGGCGATGAGCGCGGGCGACACGGCGCGGCGGCTTGCCTTGCTGGCGAACGAAATTACCGCCGATCCCAATGTCCGGCTGCCCGGCCGCCGAGGCCAGACATCGCGTCGCGAGGCGCTGGAAAAGGGGATCGTCGTCGAGGACGACGTGATCGCGGCGATCCGGGCGATTTGACGGGTATACTGTTGGCGCTGGTCAGGCGAGTTCACCGATGCGGCAAACTCGTACATAGCGCCTCACCCTAGCCCTCTCCCCGCGAGCGGGGCGAGGGGACTAGTCCACATGTGCTGCAGTTTCATAGCCCGATAGTGAAGCCGGTAACCCCCTCTCC
>JAGWJK010000496.1 GCA_028865845.1 Rhizobiaceae bacterium | reverse complement strand
GTTGTCCCACCACCGGCGGATATTCTGCACTATGACAAGACGGCCACCGTCGCCCAAGCAACGAAAGGCTTCTGAGTAGAAGGCAGGGCGATCGAACCAATGAACCGCGGTCGCCGCTGTGACGACTGCGACGCTTCCCGCGGCGAAGGGCAGCGTTTCAGCGGAGCCCGACTGAAAAGCGATATTACCGAGATGGGAAGATGCTGCCTCTGCCATACGCCGCATGTCAGCGCTCGGTTCGATGCCGATAACCTCTGCCTGTGTCAGGAGCCCGGCGAGCTGGCGCGTGAAGATGCCGGTGCCGGCGCCGATGTCGGCGACGATGCCCCTGGTTCCCGATAGGTCCGCGATCGCGGCGTCGGGATAGCTCGGGCGGGTTTCATTATAGTGGGAAGCCAGCCCCTCATAGGGGCTGGCCAATGTCGCGTTCGGTGAGGTCATTGCAGCAGGGCCTGTACGTCATGGTTCATGGCCGGCGCGGTTTCGGCCGCCGTCTTCTTGCCCGTTACGACCGCCTCGAGATGGTTCTTGATGACATCGATGATTTTCAAGCCGTTCGACCCTGGAAAGGCATACCAGCCGGTCAGGCTCGGAATCTGCTTCAGGCTGGTCTGGTAGTTCGGCTGCGACTTGTAGAAGTCGCCGAGCAGATCGGGCGTGTTGATGGCGATGCTATTGCTCGGGAAATAGCCGGTGTGGCGGGCCATGATCGTCTGACCGATCGGGCCGGTGGCGAACTTGATGTACTTCCAGACCGCCTTCTGCTTTTCGGCATCCTTGGTCAGCATCATGGCGGCGTTGCCTCCGGCCGGCAGGCGGCCATCGGCGGACGGCAGCGGGAAAGGATAGGTCCGGAAGGTGAAGCTCTTGCCGATCGCGGCTGTCGCCTTGCCGAGATTGGAACTGGAATCGGCAAAGATCGCGATCTTGCCGGCGGCGAAGGCGGGGCGCGCCTGTGCCGAGGGGAGGTTCGGCATGCCGGCCTTGGCGAAGCTTTCGAGCGTTTGCAGCGTCTTCACGCCGGCGGGGCTATCGAGCATTGCGGTCTTTTCGTCCGCGCTCAGCATCTGTCCGCCATCGGCGAAATCGAGGCTCTGGTACATCCAGTTTCCGGTGATATCCCACTGGAAATAGAAGCCGGTGACGTTCTTGGCGGGATCGTTGAGCTTCTTGCCGAGCGCGACCATGTCGTCCCAATTGGTGGGAAACTTGTCGGGATCGACGCCGGCCGCCTTCAGGAGATCCACGTTGACGCAGATGATCGGCGTCGAGACAGCGAAGGGAATGGCATAGTAGCTGTTCTTGAGCGTACCTATGCGCAACATTCCGGCGTCATAGCCGAGCTTATCGGCGCCGCCATCAGCTTCGATGAAGCCGTTGAGCGGCACGGCGAGATTGCGGTCGACGAGGCTGCGGATCAGGTTCTGGCCCTGGAAGAGCACGTCGGGCAGATCGCCGATCAGGGCGCCGCGCAGCACGTTCTGCGTCGCCGTCTCGTAGCTATCGGCCGGAGCAAGAAAGTTGATCTTGATGCCGGGATTTTCAGCTTCGAACCGGCTCTTGATCTCCTCATGCGCCTCGGCCGTCGTGCGGTCGTTGGCATAGAGGACATTGATCGTCGTATCGGCCGCCTGGGCGAAACCGGCGGAGAGGCCCAAAAGGCCGGCAAGCGCAATGGATCTTGCAAAAGACTGCACGAACATAACCCCCAAGTTGATCTATTTGAGTGAAGAGGAAGCGAGCCCTTCGATGAACCATCGCTGGGCGAGGATGAATGCGAGAAGCAGCGGCAGAACGATGAGGACCGCACCGGCCATCAGCGGGCCGAAATCGGACCCGGCCTCGACGTTTCGGAAAGCGGCCGCGCCGAGCGATGGCGGCATCAGATCCCGGCTCTTGATGACGATCGACGGCCAGAAGAGGTCGTTCCAATGGGCAACGACGGAGAAGATCGAGAAGGCGATCAGCGCGGGCAGCGCCATCGGCACCATGACGCGCCAGACGATTGCGAATTCGGAAAGGCCGTCGAGCCTTGCCGCTTGCACGATGTCGTCGGGGATCGACTTGAACGACTGGCGAAACAGGAAGATCCCGAAGGGCGAGACGATGAAGGGCAGGATCAGCGCGGCATAGCTGTCGAGAATGCCGAGCTTGTAGCAGAGAATGAACAGCGGCAGCGCCAGAACCTGATGCGGCAGCAGCAGACCCACCAGCACCAGACCGAACAGCAGCCCCCGTCCGGGAAACTGCAGCTTGGCCAGCGCATAGGCGCAGGGCGCGCAGAACAGGATCTGGGCCAGAAGAATGATGAGGCAGACGACCGCGCCATTGAACAGGAAGCGTGCGAGCGGTGCGGCATGTAGCGCCTTGCCGTAGTTTTCGTAGGCATCCCAGTGCTGTGGAATCAGCGCGAAAGGCGAGCCGAAGATTTCCGTAGGCGGCTTCACCGACAGGCTCAGCATCCAGATGAAGGGAATGAGCGCAAAGAGCGTGGTGGGAAGAAGTGCCGCGTGCCGGCCGAGCCCTGCGCCGATGCGGTATAGGGAGAGGGTCATGCGTAATGCACCCTTCTATCCATGACGCGAGCCTGGATGAGCGTCAGCGTGACGACGACCACGAGAAAGACGATGGTGACGGCGGCGCCATAGCCGGTGCGCAGATATTCGAAGCTTTCGCGATAGAGCGTATAGAGCAGGACATCCGACGAATGGCCTGGCCCGCCCTGGGTGAGGATCTCGACCGTATCGAAAACCCTGATGGCGTTCAGCGCGACGACGATGACGACGAACATCGTCGTCGGACCGAGCATGGGCATCGTCACCGTCCGCAGCCGGTCGAACCAAAGATCGGCGCCGTCGACGCTCGCTGCATCATAGAGATCCTTGGGGATCGCCTTGAGCCCTGCGAGGAACAGGACCATCGCGAAGCCGAGATTTTGCCATATGCCGATGACGGCAAGGGTAGCGAGCACCATACTATCGTCGCGCAGCCAGTTGGCGGTCGGGAGCCCGAAGATCGAAAAGACGGCGTTCACCAGGCCGATCGTGGGATGGAGAAGCCCTTCCCAGGAAATCGCCATCGCGGCCAGCATGGCCATGTAGGGCAGGAAATGCACCGCCCGATAGAAAGCCCTCAAGTTTTCGCCGCTCTCGACCAGTATCGCGACCAGAAGGCCGAGCCCGACCGTGGCAGGCACGACGATCAGCATGTAGACGAAGGTATTCAGCGCCGAGGCGCGAAAATCGGGATCGGCAAAGACCTCGCGGAAATTGGCGAGGCCGACAAAATGTGGGTTCACCGCGCCGAACTGCCAGTCGGTCAAAGCGATATAGAGCACCGCCAGAACCGGCAGAAGGAAGAGAACAAGCAGCGCCACGGCCGCCGGGCCAGCCAACCAGAGGGCCGCCAGCGTTTCGCCAAGCGCGGCCGTTCGCGCAGCCATGCCCGGTCTGGCCTTCGGAAAGGATTGCGCATCCCGCCGCGTTTCGATCGCCGCCGTCATCGAGCGAACTCCCGGACCGATACGATATTGCCGCTTGGCCGCAGCCGCCGGCCCTCCTTGTCGAAGACGAGCAGGCGTTCGGCAGGAACCGTCAGTTCAAGTAGATCGCCCGGGTTCGCGCTGGGAAGATGCTCCACCGGCAGGCGAGCGATCAGTGGCTCGTCTTCGCCGGCGATATCGAGATGAACGAAGAGGTCGGAGCCGAGATGCTCGATCAAGCGGATGCGTCCGTAAAAAAGCGCTGGCCGCTCGCGGGTGGCGAGCTGAAACGCTTCCGGGCGAATGCCGAGCGTCAGCGCCGTGCCGGCCGTTTGCTCTGAGGCCAGAGGCACCGTGATGCCGGCGATCTCGATATGGCTGCGGTCACGCGCCGCCGCCTTCAGCATGTTGATCTTGGGCGAGCCGACGAATTCGGCGACTCGGCGATCTGCGGGGTCGGCATAGATGTCCTGCGGCTTGGCCACCTGCAACAAATTCCCATCCAGCATGACGGCAACCCGATCGGATAGCGTCATGGCTTCCGACTGGTCGTGAGTGACGTAGACGAAGGTGACGCCCAGCCGGCGGTGCAGCTCCTTGATCTCGGTGCGCATCTGCACACGCAGCTTCGCGTCGAGGTTAGACAGCGGCTCGTCCATCAGGAAGACGGCTGGATCACGCACCATGGCGCGCCCGACCGCCACGCGCTGGCGTTGGCCGCCCGAAAGCTGCCCCGGCTTGCGGCCGAGGAGATGGCCGATGCCAAGTGCGTTGGCGGTTTCTCCAACGGCAACCTCGATCTGAGCGCTAGCGCGGCGCGTGCCCGGAAGCAGCCGACCGAGCAGCGGCAGGCGCTGCCAGGCGGAAAGTCGCCGCATCCTGAGCGGCAAGGCCATATTGGCTGCGATAGTCATGTGGGGATAGAGCGCGTAGGACTGGAACACCATCGCGATATCGCGAGCGCGGGGACGTTCGCCGTCGACGTTTCTGCCACCGATCGCAAGGCTGCCGCTATCCTGCACTTCGAGCCCGGCGATGATCCGCAGCAGTGTCGATTTCCCGCAGCCGCTCGGGCCAAGAAGCG
>JAGWJK010000495.1 GCA_028865845.1 Rhizobiaceae bacterium | reverse complement strand
TCCTGCCTACATTCGACTTGGTCAGCAAAACTGCTTCAGAGCCAACTCTCAACGGCAATCGACATGAATGGGCCGGCAGCATGGATTCTTTCGGCATCGGATCGATTTTATTCAGTCGCCTCTTCGTGAGAAATACGCACCGATACGTTAGAAGTATTTAATTGTTCCCGGTCGCCGGTCCGATTAGAAGCGACGGCGGCCGCACCCCACGAACAAACGAGCGGCGCAAGATTCTCGTGCGAGCCAGCTTGCGCGAGCCGCCTGGAAATTTTGCAACTATTGATTGATCGCAGGATTCAACTGGTTTTCGCCAACGCAATATCGTCGGCGACATCGGTCGGGGTCTTGGTTCGTGACGTCCGATCCTCGGTGCTATATGTCAGACAAAGATAGTCAAATTATACTTCGTGAGTTGAGTAAATCCTATGCCACGGGTTCGCCGCGGTGGCTGTCTATCGGCAGCGTTTCCGGCGCAACGCGCAAGACAATCGACGCCGTCCGCGGCGTCACACTGTCGATCGAGCGTGGGACTGCCGTTGGCCTGATTGGCCCAAATGGCGCCGGCAAATCGACCATCATCAAGATCCTGGCCGGGATCATGCGTCCCTCCTCGGGCGAGGTGATCGTCAACGGACGTGTTCCATTCAAGGACAGGATCAAGCATGTCGCTTCTGTAGGGGTCGTGTTCGGGCAGAAAACCCAGCTCTGGTGGGATTTGCCCGTCCAGCAAAGTTTTGACCTGCTGCGTGACGTCTATCGTCTTCAGCCGCAGCAATATCGCCGGACGCGCGACGACCTTGTCGAACGTCTTGCGCTCGAGGCCTTTCTGTCGCGCCCCGTTCGCCAGCTCTCACTCGGACAACGAATGCGCGCCGAATTCGCCGCCGCCTTGCTGCACGAACCATCCCTGGTCATCCTCGATGAGCCGACGATCGGGCTGGATGCACTCGCGAAGATTGCCGTACGAGAGTTTATCCATCGGCTGGTCCGCGAACGGGGAACGACCGTTCTCCTGACCACGCACGATATGCACGACATCGAGCAGATCGTCGATCGTGTGCTCTTGATCGGCAAGGGAAAAATCCTGGCGGACGGCGCACTCGATCGGCTGCGGTCGGAGGTCTTCGCCGAAAGCGAGCTTCAGGTGGAGTTCCTCGGAGATTCCCCTCTTCTCGATCTGCCCGACGGCATCTCATTGATCGAACAAAACGGCAACAGGGTAACAGTCGCCTTCGATCCGGCGAAGCAAAATCCGGCTGAGGTCATTTCAAAGGTCGTTGCCGGAAAACCGGTCAGCGATATCAGGTTGGGGCCACGATCAATCGAAGAATTCGTAAGCCATTTCTATCGTATGCACGGAGCCCTGGAAGCATGATTGTCATCGCACCTTACATGGCGGCCTTTCGGGCACAATTCTCCACGGCCCTGCAGTATAGGTCAGCGGTGGTCGCGGGTGTCGTGACGCAAGTTTGGTGGGCCGCGATCAATTTGACGGTCTATAGTGCGCTTTACACGAACGGCGCGTTGACGCACCAACCCATCAGTCTCTCAGCCGCCATTGCCTATACCTGGATGCAGCAGGGCTTATTGACCTTGTTGCCCTTCTCTTGCGATGCGGAGGTTGCGAACTCAATTCGCTCCGGCAGTATCGTTTACGATCGCATTCGCCCGGTGGACACTTATTTTTGGTGGTGCGGCCGCTCGTGGCCAAGACGGCGGGGCGGGTCATTCCTCGCTTCATCGTAATGTATGTCTTCGCCGTGGCTATTCTACCGGCAATCGGTCTTTCTAAATGGTCGCTAGGCCCACCTGCAGATTTCGAAACGGCGGTCATTTTTCTCCTGTCGGCCGGCCTTGGCCTTCTGGTGTCTTCTGCGATAGCGGTGTTGATGGATACCCTTGCGGCGTCCATGATGTCGCCGACTGGCGTAAATGCGATCGCGCTGCCGACGGTGCTTTTCCTGTCGGGCAACGTCGTGCCCCTCCCCCTTCTTCCCGATTTCGCACAGCGCGTCGCGCTACTGCAACCATTTGCGAGCCTGGCTGATATTCCGGTCCGCATCTATCTCGGAATGATCCCGCTTCGCGATGCGCCGATCGGACTTGCCACGCAGGCCTTTTGGCTCATTTGCTTGGTAGCGATCGGCCGCCACCTTCAAAACGCGACAATGGCTCGACTGGAAATTCAAGGAGGTTAGGATGTCCGATTTCATAACTCCCGCGGGTGGTCGCGGCTCGAGACTGGCCATTCGCGAGACTATCAAACTGTATACCCACTACGTCTCCCTCTCGCTCTCCGCGCAGTTACAGTACCGCACGGCGTTTTATATCCAGGTGGTCGGCCATTTCGCCTCGTCGGGAATTGGTTTTCTCGGTGTCTGGACCCTCCTGTCACGCTTTGGGCATTTCGATGGGTGGGGTCTTGCCGAAGTTTCCGTTCTTTATGGTTTGATCAATATCTCCTTCGCCATCGCGGAAGCGTTCGGACGAGGGTTCGACGTCTTTGGAACGAACTTTATCCGGACCGGAAATTTCGATCACCTGTTGGTTCGACCCCGCTCGACAATTCTCCAGCTTCTGGGTCACGAGGTGCGTCTTCGGTCGTTGGGCCGTCTCTGCCAGGGTATTGTCGTGCTCGCCTATGGCCTGTCAGCCAACAACGCTGACAGCTTTCTTTCAATCATGATTTGCCTTTGGTGCATCATCGGCGGGGTCGCGCTGTTCATCGGGCTATTTGTGTTTCAGGCAACGCTTTCATTCTGGACGATCGAGAGCCTGGAAATCCTCAATGTTTTCACCTATGGCGGCGTCCAGGCTGCACAGTATCCCATGAGTATCTACGCAAACTGGATTCAAGGCATGTTCCTCTACGTGATCCCGTTCGCGGCCGTGACCTATTATCCGACGCTGGTCATCCTCGGGCGGGAACACTCCAGCCAGGATGCCATCCTTGTCGCCTCACCCTTTCTGGGGATCGTTTTCCTGCTGATCGCGCTTGCCTTCTTTTCCTTCGGCGTTCGTCGTTATGTCTCGGCCGGCGGGTAAAGGTGAGGTCCATTCGCTCAATCATCCCGCGCGACCGGGCTTAAACGGCTGCGCGGTGGCGTAACGATCACGCCATCTTTGAAGGCGGGTTCGATCTGTGGCGTGATTGTTGCGATCATTCTAGCGAGCGAATATGCAAATCGTCACGTCAGGTGTTTTTGCTTGGTTTCATGAAATTCGCCACGGAGGTGGTGCCGATGCATCGCAACTTGCCGCCCCTATCGACACTCAGGGCATTCGAAGCAACCGCTAGGCTGGGTTCGGTAGGCGCCGCAGCAGATGAAATCGGACGGACGCACGGTGCCGTCAGCCGTCAGCTCGCAGCGCTCCAAGAGCATGCAGGCGTGGCACTCTTTGAAAAGAAGGGTACGGGGATCCAACTTACCAAGGAAGGCAAAGCGTTCCATTCCACGGTCGATGAGGCGTTGCGCACGCTGGGTCAAGGATATCGCAGAATTCGCGAGGACGCGCGCGGCCCGAGCGTACAGGTGACATGCTCGGCGACCTTCGCGATGTACTGGCTGGTTCCTCGTCTCGCTCGCTTCTATCGCAAACATGCCGACATAAAGGTCCACCTGTTGACAGCGTCGTCTCTGGACGGTCGAAACGATGAGGCGGATGTCGTCCTGACCTGGGATCGGCTTGCCTATCCCGATATAGACCAGCAGGACACAATCTATCTCGCGAACCTTTCCTTCGCGCCCGTCTGCATTCCGAGCTACGCATTTACGCTTGAGGAGGGGCGGTTTATCGCCGCCACCCGCATAACGCGCGAACGCGGCGCGCGGGCCTGGAGCAATTGGCAAAGCCTATCTGGCATCGAAATGGTCACGGACGATGACCTGGTGTTGCAACACACCTATCTCTGCAAGGAGGCGGCGTTGAACGGTCTCGGCGTCGCGTTGATGGAGCGCCGATTTATCGAGAACGAGCTTGCTCGCGGTGAAGTCATCGCTCCATGCGGCTGGACAATATCGGAACACGGCCTCGTCGCTATGCTGGTTTCGGATCGGGCGGGAAGCAATCCCGTTCGTTTCTTTCTCGCCTGGATGAGGAAAGAGCTTTCGCAAGCCTTACCAACTATCTGGGGTGCTCTCCGGCTTGCGAACGTCGCGCCGTTGGTGCTCAAGCGGCGATTCCGAAAAATGCCGGCGGCACGCCGAGACTTCATTGCGACAGATGAGCACCATCGTGGAGTTCGCCTGACGCGGAGGAAGTCGCCTCGACGACAACCGGCCCGGGCTTCCATCCGAGCGCCGGGGCAACTTTGGTGGCGATCAATTCCAAGGTGCGCGCAAGTTGGTCGAGATCGGGCACGCCGGGGTTCACTTGGCACAGGATATCGGTCGCGAGCGGCAAGCATTGTTCGTCCGCCAGCTGATCGACGACCTCGTCGGGAGACCCATAGAAGGCATGGAATCGAGTGAGATATTCGTCGAGTGAAAGCCCGGCGGGGAAGCGGCCGCCCTCCACCATTTTCCGGGCGACCTTCTCTATTCCGTCCCGCAACTGAGCCCTGGCGGTAT
>JAGWJK010000494.1 GCA_028865845.1 Rhizobiaceae bacterium | reverse complement strand
CGGCGAGGCATCGTCGCGATAAAAGAGCCGAGCGATCATTTCCGCGAGAATACCGGTCGTGATCATCTGCACCGACGACAGCAGCAGCACGATGCCGACGAGCAGCAGCGGCCTGTTGCCGATGTCATCGCCGAAGACGAACTTGTCGATGAACAGCCAGAACAGCACCAGGAAGGCGAGCGCCCCGAGACCAAGACCGAGCGAACCGAAGAAGTGACCAGGCCGCGCCTTATAGCGCATGAAGAACATCACCGACAGCAGGTCGAGGATAACGCGGAAAGTGCGCGAAATACCATATTTCGAAACGCCGTGCTGACGCGCATGATGGGTCACGGGGACTTCGCCGATGCGCGAGCTCGGCACCACGCCAGCGACCCAGGCCGGGATGAAGCGGTGCATCTCGCCCATCAGCTTGACCTGCTTGATGATCGAGGCGCGGTATATCTTCAGGCTGCAGCCGTAATCGTGCAGCTTAACGCCGGTGATGCGGCCGATGAGATAATTGGCGCACCAGGAAGGGATCTTGCGCAGGAAAAGCCCGTCCTGGCGGTTCTTTCGCCAGCCGACCAGCAGGTCGAGCTGCCGGCGCTCCAGTTCCTCGACCATCGAAGGGATGTCCTTCGGGTCGTTCTGCAAGTCGCCGTCCATGGTGGCGATCAGCCGGCCGGTGGCCGCATCGATGCCGGCCTGCATGGCGGCGGTTTGGCCGAAATTGCGCTGGAGTTCGACGATGCGCAGCGTCAGGTCATCACGCGCAAGGGAGCGGCGGGCATTGGCAAGCGTCGCATCCGTGCTGCCGTCATCGACGAGGATCAGTTCCCAGGGCTTGTCAAAGCCCACCATGGCGGAACAGATGCGCTCAATTAGCGGACCGACGCTTTCTTCCTCATTAAACACCGGCACGACCAGCGAAAGCTCGATAGCATTCATTACATTGGTCAGGGGGCGGATCGACTCTGCCGTTGTCTGCAACTCTTCTTTCTCCTAAAAGACCCGGCAAGTACATGCCGGGCAGTACGAGCGATATGTCCGGCCTTAAGCCTCCGCTCGCGTTTGGTGCCTTAACTACATGAAGACTCCGATGGTTGCCAGCCGACCGAGCTGGTTTATTCGCAACCGCATGACGCTGCTGACATTGTCGGTCGTCGTGGCCTATGCAGCCTTCATCGAGTGGTTCTGGGGCTGGGGCTCGATCCTCGCGCAATGGGGAAAAGTGGGCGTTTTTCCCATCATTTTCGCGCTGGTGCTTCTAACCGGTACCTATTTCCTGCGCACATGGCGCATTTATGACTATTTCCCCAAGGAGACGGCAGGGCATTTCGCGGCACTCTTCCGGGTGACGCAGATCCACAATCTCCTCAACATCATGATGCCCTTCCGCACCGGCGAGACCAGCTTTCCCGTGCTCATGCGCTCCGAGTTCGGAATTCCGATCGCGCGCGGCACATCGGCGCTCTTCGTGATGCGTCTGCTCGACCTGCATGCGCTACTGGTTGCCGCCGGCGTTGGGCTTGCGCTGGCATCGCCCCATCGGGCGCTCGCCTGGGTGCTGTGGGCTGCCTTTCTCGTCCTGCCGGTCATCGGTTTCGCCCTGCGCCGACCGCTCATCCGGTTTGCTGCTGGTGTGTTGCCGAAGAAGGTGCAGGGGCTGGTTCATGAGATCGAGCGCGGGCTGCCGGTCGATGCCGGCGCCTTCGCTCGGGCCTGGATGACGACGCTGGTGAACTGGCTGGTCAAGGTGGCGGTGCTTGTCTGGGCGCTCAGCCTGATGAACGTCTCGCCACTTTCCGCAAGTTTCGGCGGCGCGCTCGGTGGCGAATTGTCGTCGGTTTTGCCAGTGCATGCGCCGGGCGGCGTCGGCACCTATCCGGCCGGGATCACCGCCGGTGCCATCGCCTTCGGCGCCTCGGGAAAGAAGGCCGCGCTGGACAATCTCGCGCAGGCGAGCATCAACACTCATCTGCTGATCATCGTCTCGTCGTTGATCGGCACGGCGCTCGGCCTGCTCGTTTCCAGGAAACGGAATTGAGCAGCCGATTTATCGTGCATCAAGTTCCGCGAGACGCTTCCTGAGGAAGGCCTTTTCCGGCTCCTGCTGGCAGAGCGATAGCGCCTTCTCATAGGCCTGCCGCGCTTCGTCGGGGCGCTCGAGCTGGCGCAGGAAATCGGCGCGTGCCGCATGCGCGAGATGGTAGCCGGTCAGGCGATTTTCCGCGAGCAGCCCATCGACGATCCCCAGGCCGGCCGCCGGGCCATCGCACATGGAAATCGCCACGGCCCGGTTAAGTTCGATCACCGGCGAGGGGTGCGCAATCAGGAGCAGATCGTAAAGCGCCGCGATCTGACGCCAATCGGTTTCGCGTGCGGTTGCGGCGCGTGCGTGTTCAGCGGCAATCGCCGCCTGCAGCGCGTAGCTGTCGACGCTTTCGCCGGCCATGGCCTCGGCGGAAAAATGCAAGCCCTCGCGAATTTTCGCGCTATCCCAGAGCGCACGGTCCTGATCGGCGAGCAGGATGAGATCGCCTGCGGCACTTGCCCGCGCCAACCGCCGGGAATCCTGCAGGAGCATCATTGCCAGCAGCCCGGCGACCTCCGTGTCGGGCATCAGCGTCAGCAGCAGGCGGCCGAGACGGATGGCTTCGGCGGCAAGATCCGCGCGGGTGATCGTCGCGCCGGACGAGGCGGAATAGCCTTCGTTGAAGACGAGATAAATGACGTGCAGTACCTGCGCCAGCCTTTGCGGCAGCTCGGCCTTTGCCGGAACCTCATAGGGAATTTGGGCGCTGCGAATGCGGTTCTTGGCACGCACGATGCGTTGGGCGACCGTTGGCGCAGGCACGAGGAAGGCATGGGCGATCTCTTCCGTCGTCAGGCCACAGACCTCGCGCAACGCCATCGCCATCTGAGCCTCGGCCGGGATGACCGGATGGCAGCAGGTGAAGATCAGCCGCAGCATGTCGTCTTCGATCTCTTCAGTTTCCGCGATCGCGATCATCTCGCCCTCCGGATAAAGACTGTCGCCGATGTCGCGCTCCGCAGCATCGAAGCGCACGCGCCGGCGGATATGGTCGATCGCCCGGAAGCGGCCTGTGGACACCAGCCATGCATGCGGATTGGCGGGGATCGTGTCTGCTGTCCATTGTTGCGCCGCAGCCGCGAAGGCGTCGTGCAGCGCCTCTTCCGCCCGATCGAAATCGCCGAGCAGACGGATGAGCGTCGCGAGCACGCGGCGCGATTCCTTGCGATAGAGAGCATCGATGATTTCGGTGAGTGGCACGATTGCTCGGTGGCCTCCGTCTAAGGGCCGGGATGTGTCAGTATGCGGATCGGCCGGATCTCGATGGCACCATAGCGCGCCGAGGGGATGCGCCGGGCTATTTCCGTCGCCTCGGTCATATCCGCGGCTTCGATCATGTAGAAGCCTGCAAGGTGCTCTTTGGTCTCGGCAAAAGGCCCGTCGGTCGCGCCAAGCGCAGTGCCGCGCGGACGGATGACGATCGCCTTGTCAGGCGTCTCCAGCGCATCCGCAAGGATCATCGTCCCATTCCGTCTCAAGTCCTCGTCGAACGCGAAATGTTCAGCAACAAGCGTATCGACTTCTTTGGAGGTCAGCGTGCCGTCGATGTCGGCGGAGTTGTAAATCAGGCATAGGAATCGCATCTGCATCCCCCGCTTTGTCTATTCGTTCGGAAACCGGATATCGTAGGCCGGCCGAACCTCGATCATGCCGTATCTGGCGATCGGAAAGTCGGCAGCGAGCCTGACTGCCTCGTCGATATCCCGGGCTTCGATGAACACGAAGCCGCCGAGATGTTCTTTCATTTCCGCAAAGGGACCGTCGGTCACGGAGGTCTCGCCGCGGCGCACCTTGACGGTTTTGGCCGTATCCGGTGCGCGAAGGGCGTTGGCGGTAATCATGTGTCCGCTCGCGCGCAGACTGTCGTCGTGTACGATGCAGTCTTCGGTCAGCCGCCGTCCTTCCTCTTCGGTTATCTTCATGATTTCAGCGGTTTCGAACCAAACCTGGCAAAGAAATTTCATTGTTGTCTCCTCACGCTTCAGGGCCAAAGGAATAGATCGGCCGTACTTCGATGCTGCCGAGCTTTGCCAGGGGGATGCCGGCCGCGACGCGGATGGCGTCATTCAGATCCTTGGCTTCGATCAGGATGAAGCCGCCGAGATGTTCCTTCGTCTCGATGAAGGGGCCATCGGTAACAGCGGTTTCGCCGTTGCGCACGCGCACCGTCACCGCCGACTTCGGCGATTGCAGCGCCTGGGCCTGAATAAGGTGGCCGCTCGCGGCAAGGTCGCGATCGTAGGCGAGCGAATCGCTGTCCAGCCTCTCCTTTTCCTCCTTGGTCATGGCCTCGAGCTTCGTGCCGTCGAACCAAACCTGGCAGAGATATTTCATTACAGCGCCTCCTTGTTCGCATGTGCTGACAGCCCTAGACGAACGGCTCCCGCACAAATCGACATCCCGATCGGCAGCATGACAAAAAATATCCGGCCTGTCGAAAAGCGATGTGGCCGCTCGACAAATTTCCGTCATCACCAAGAGGAGAGACGGACATGTT
>JAGWJK010000493.1 GCA_028865845.1 Rhizobiaceae bacterium | reverse complement strand
GATCGGGCCTTGCTGGAATTCCCGGTCGTCCAGGCGATTGACGGAAACGACTTTGGAGTAGTTGCCGGTGGTGAAAACCTCGTCGGCGCTCATGAACTGCTCAACGGAAAGCGTCTCCTCGCGGACGTCGAACCCTTCCTGCCGCAAAAGACCCATCACGCGCGCGCGGGTGATGCCGGCAAGGAACGTGCGGTTGGCGACTGGTGTGTAGATGATACCGTCCTTCACCATGAAGACGTTGGATGACGCGGTTTCGACGACATTGCCGTTCATGTCGCGCACCAGAGCGTTGTCGAAGCCGCGTTTTCTGGCCTCGAGGATCATGCGGCCGCTGTTCGGATAGAGCGAACCGGTCTTGGCATCGGTCATCGCGGTCTCCGGCGATGGGCGCCGGAAGGGCGAGACGGTCAGCTTGACGCCGCCGTGGCCCCCAAGCGGCGCCTCGAACAGGCACAGCGCAAAGCGGGTCGATTCCGGGTCCACGGCAACGACACTGCCCGGTGAACCATGCTCACCCCAATACATCGGCTTGATGTAGATCGGCGTCTTGCCGTCGAATTTCTTGATCCCCTCCCAGGCAAGCGCTTCGATTTCCTCGGCCGTCTTCAGGGGCTTCAACCCCATGGCGATTGCCGAGCGGTTGATGCGCTGGCAATGCAGGTCGAGGTCGGGCGCCAGGCCATCCAGCCAACGCGCGCCGTCGAACACGGTCGAACCAAGCCACATGGCGTGCGAGGTCGGTCCGATCAGCGGCGGATTGCCGGAAAGCCATTCCCCATCGACGTAGGTCCAGGTTGTGGTGCGGGGTGTGGTATCGACTGCCATGATGGTCTCCTCTCGAAAGCTAAAGAACAGAAATCCCCGCGCGCCTGAGGGGTCAAGCGTAAGTTTCCTGTCGGAATCCATTCGCAACAAAACGCTACAACCCCGTTTCCGCACGCAATTTTCATGCGCCGAAACAACAGCTTGACGAATGCACCCATCAGCGAAAATGATGGGCAACACTCACCCTTTGGAACCTCGCGAGAATCCCATGAAAGCCATGTATTACGAAGCCTTCGAAACGGCGCCGGAAATCCGCGATCTTCCGGACCCGACCCCAACGGAAGACGGCGTCGTCATCGCCGTCGGAGCCACCGGCCTCTGCCGCAGCGACTGGCATGGCTGGATGGGCCATGACCCCGATATCAAGCTGCCGCATGTGCCAGGACACGAGCTTGCCGGCAAAGTGGTGGCAACCGGCAGGGGCGTCGTCCGCTTCAAGGTCGGCGACCGCGTCACCGTGCCGTTCGTTTCCGGTTGCGGCCATTGTGCCGAATGCCATTCCGGCAATCAACAGGTCTGCCCCAACCAGTTCCAGCCCGGCTTCACGCATTGGGGTTCGTTTGCCGAATATGTGGCGATCGACTATGCCGACACCAATCTCGTGCATCTGCCGGAAACAGTCGACGATGCCACGGCGGCAAGCCTCGGATGCCGTTTCGCCACCTCGTTTCGCGCCGTCGCCGATCAGGCAAGGACACGTCCCGGCGAGTGGATCGCCGTGCACGGCTGCGGTGGCGTCGGATTGTCGGCGATCATGATCGCCAGCGCGCTCGGCGCCAACGCTATCGCCATCGACATTTCCGATGAGAAGCTGGCTTTTGCCCGTGAGTGTGGTGCGGTCGCGACCATCAATGCCACAGGCGTCGCCGATGTCGCTGAAGCGGTGCGCGAAATCACCAAGGGCGGCGCGCATGTCTCGATCGACGCGCTCGGACACCCCGCGACCTGTTTCAACTCGATCAAGAACCTGCGCCGCCGCGGGCGGCATGTGCAGGTCGGCCTCATGCTTGGCGAATATGCGACACCGCAGATCCCGATGGCGCAGGTCATCGGCCACGAACTCGAAATCTACGGCAGCCACGGCATGCAGGCGTGGCGCTACGACGCCATGCTGGACATGCTTGCGGCCGGCAAGATCGCGCCGCAGAAGCTGATCGGCCGCAGGATCAGCCTGAAGGACGCCGTGCCGGCGCTGATGACACTGGACAAGGCCGAAGGCACCGGCATCAGCGTCATTACGCAGTTTTAGTGGTAAACTCTGGATTTGTCATGACATAAATCATATATTGTCATGACGGAAAGGATCTAGCCATGAACCTGCAAATTCGCGATCCGCGTGCGCACGAGCTTGCCAGCCAGCTTGCCGAACGAAAAAAGATCTCCATGACGGAAGCTGTGATATCCGCGCTGGAGGCGGAGTTGCAGCGAAGCGAAGCGACCGTTCCACTTGCCGACAGGCTTGCGCTCATCGCCAAGGACTTGGCAGCACAGGCAAAACCCGGCGGCCATGACATGACGAAAGACGATATTGATGCGATGTGGGGCCATCCCTGATGTTCATCGATACGTCGGCGATCGTGGCGATCTTATCTCAGGAAGAGGATGCTGCCGATCTTTCGGCACGCATTGAAGCAGCACCTATCCGCCTGACGTCGAGTCTTGTCCTTCTGGAAGCTGCCATGCGGCTTTCGACCAAGCTCTCCATCGATCCAATGCTGGTCGATGCACAGCTTCGCCTGTTTCTCTCCGAGGCAAAAATCTCGCTCGCTCCCATGGACGAACGGACGGCAAGCCTCGCGATCAAGGCCTTTGCCGACTACGGCAAAGGTAGGGGTCATCCGGCACAGCTCAACCTTGCGGACTGCCTCTCCTACGCCTGCGCCAAGTCGCAAGGCGTAGGTCTGCTATACAAAGGGATGGATTTCTCACACACCGATCTGGCTTAAATTCGACACTCGGATTGCGCGGTAACGCCACGAACGCCACAACTGTCGGCCGCCAAATTGGCGGACGGATGCGCGACAAGCCAAGTAGCATCCAAAATCACCAAATCATCGATCTGGCGAACGAGCGCGGCATAGGAGGGGGAATCCATGACGGTGCGGTTCATTTTGTCCATCGACGGCGGCGGTATTCGCGGGCTCATCCCGGCGCTTGTCGTCGCCGATCTCGCCAAGCGGCTGAAAGCTCTTCCGATGCACAAGGCGTTCGACCTGATCGCCGGCACCTCGACGGGTGGCATCATCGCGGCGGGGTTGACATGCCCGCATCCGTCCGGCAGCGGCAATGCCGCGTGCGCACCTGGCGATATCGTCGATCTCTACGCCAAGCAGGGCAAGGATATCTTCGGGTCGACGCTCCTGTCGAAAATCATCAATGTCGGCGGGCTTGCGGAGGAGCGATATGATGCGACGCCGCTGGAAACGAAGCTGCAGGCACAGCTTGGGATCAACGAGATTGCTGCCGGGCTGACGAAGGTGCTGATCACCGCCTATGACATCAAGGCGCGTCAGGCGCTGATCATGTCCAACTCCGACGATGAAAACAGTCACTTCCGCTATTGGCAGGCAGCCCGCGCCTCCTCGGCGGCGCCGAGCTATTTCGAGCCGGCGCTGATCGAGAATTTCGGCAAGCCCGCCAATGATCCGGATCGGTTCGTTCCTCTCGTCGACGGCGGTGTCTTCGCAAATGATCCCGTACTTCCCGCCTATGTCGAGGCGAGCAAGATGGGCTGGTTAAAGGGTCGCGATTCCGTCGTCATCCTTTCACTCGGCACCGGTCAACAGAACCGGCCGATCCCCTACCAGCAGGCGAAGAACTGGGGCGCGCTCGGCTGGATCAATCCATCGAACGGCACGCCGCTGATCTCCATTTTGATGCAGGGCCAGGTATCGACATCAGCCTATGAGGCCAACTCCCTCTTCAATCCCGCCAAGACGAAGATGGTCGACGGCTCGACACAGGTGACGCCGGCCAATGTCGACAAGCTCGCCTACTTCCGCATCGACGGCGCGCTGATCGGCGCGAATGACGAAATGGACGACGCGTCCGACGGCAATATTACGGCACTGACGAACGTCGCCAACCAGCTGATCGCACGCAACGATGCGGCCTTGGCCGAGGTTGCAAAACGGATACTGGCTATCAAAGGGGCCGGCCCGTGAAAGCCAGTGACATGGGCACGAGCGCGCCCATCGACGTCTTGGGGGCTCCGCTCCACGGGCGCTTTCGAAAAAATATCACATAAACAAGGTAGATTGTCGCCTCCGACGCCCTTGCGAAACAGCCATTGCATTTCCAAATTGCACGCCATGCCAGACAGCGAGCCCTATCATTCCGCCTCACCGAAAGCCAGCCAGCCCACTCCGGCCGTCTCGGAAACAGGCGCGGGCACCCGTCCTCTTTCGCCAAGGACGCTCGGCACATATTCCGATGAACTGAAGGAAAGACTAGGTGCGGCCGGAGCGGCCGGCGCCGGACTTGAATATTGATGGTCTTCGACTGGATTTCCGATCCATCCGCCTGGGTCGGGCTTGCGACCCTGATCGTTCTCGAGATTGTTCTCGGCATCGACAATCTCGTTTTTATCGCGATCCTCGCCGACAAGCTGCCGCCTCATCAGCGCGATGCGGCACGTCTGATCGGCCTGGCACTGGCGCTCGTCATCCGCCTGGCGCTGCTCGCCTCAGTCGCTTGGGTGGTGACGCTGACGGAACCGCTCATCTCGCTCTGGGGCTTCGGCCTTTCCGGCCG
>JAGWJK010000492.1 GCA_028865845.1 Rhizobiaceae bacterium | reverse complement strand
TGACATGGGCGGTCGCCGCCGCCGCCGGGCTTGCCACCCTGCTGCAGACCTATGCCATCGCGCTGGAGATCCTGAAGATCTTCGGTGGCCTCTACTTGCTTTATCTCGCCTACAAGGCATTCCGCGCCGTGCGCACGAGCGGCGAGTTGCCCGCGGCGATGGCGGAAACGAAGCACCCGACCTTCAAATCGCTGGTCCTGCGCGGATATGGCATTCACGTCACCAATCCCAAGGCGATTTTCGCCTGGCTCGCCATCATCGCGCTCGGCATGCCGCAGGGCGCGCCCGCCTCTGTCGCGGTTCTGATCATCGCCATTTGCGGTGCGACCGGCTTCATCGTGTTCATGGCTTATGCGACGCTTTTCTCGACGCCGCATGCGCTGCGGATCTACCGCAATGCGCGCCGCTGGATCGAAGGCGCCATGGCCGGCTTTTATTGTTTTGCCGGCATCAAGCTGCTGACAAGCAATATCTAAAACAATGCAGCGGGAACCGTAAAACGGTTCCCGCTGCAGATGAGGTGAGAATAAGAAGAGAGCGCGACCGGCAGCGGGCGGATCAACGGTGGATCATTCCGCCGCGACGCTCTTCTGGCCGAAACGCTTCTCGATATATTCGCCAACCAGCGCTTCGAAATCGGAGGCGATATTCGGCCCACGCAAGGTCATCGCCTTCTTGCCGTCGATGAAGACCGGAGCGGCCGGGCTTTCGCCGGTTCCCGGAAGCGAGATGCCGATATCGGCATGCTTGCTTTCGCCCGGACCGTTGACAATACAGCCCATGACGGCGACGTTCAGGGCTTCGACGCCCGGGTATTTCTCGCGCCAGACCGGCATGTTCTTGCGCAGGTCGTTCTGGATGTTCTGGGCAAGCTCCTGGAACACTGTCGACGTGGTGCGGCCACAGCCGGGACAGGCGGCGACGACAGGCACGAACTGGCGAAAGCCCATCACCTGCAGCAGTTCCTGCGCCACCTGCACTTCGCGGGTGCGGTCACCATTCGGCTCCGGCGTCAGGGAAACGCGGACGGTATCGCCGATGCCATGCTGCAGCACATACCCCATGGCCGCCGACGAAGCGACGATGCCCTTGCTGCCCATGCCGGCTTCCGTGAGACCAAGATGCAGCGCGTGGTTCGAACGTTCGGCAAGCATCGAATAAACGGCGATCAGGTCCTGCACCTGGCTGACCTTGGCCGAGAGAATGATGCGATTGCGCGGCAGGCCGATTTCCTCGGCGAGATCAGCCGAGATCAACGCCGACTGCACGATCGCCTCGCGAGTCACCTGACGGGCGGACAGCGGCGAGCCGGCCTCTGCATTCTGGTCCATCAATGTGGTCAGGAGATCCTGGTCGAGCGAGCCCCAGTTGACACCGATGCGCACCGGCTTGTCGTAACGGATCGCCATCTCGATGATCTCGGCGAACTGCTTGTCCTTCTTGTCCTTGAAACCGACATTGCCGGGATTGATGCGATATTTCGCCAGTGCCTCGGCACAGGCGGGATGATCGGCGAGCAGCTTGTGGCCGATATAGTGGAAGTCGCCGATCAGCGGCACGTCCATGCCGAGACGCAGCAACCGCTCGCGGATCTTCGGCACGGCGGCAGCGCTTTCGTCCCGATCGACGGTGATGCGCACCAGCTCGGAACCGGACCTGAACAGCGCCGCGACCTGCGCCACCGTGGCGTCGACATCGGCGGTATCCGTATTGGTCATGGACTGTACGACCACTGGCGCACCGCCGCCGACGATGACGCCGCCGACATCGACGGCAACGGAAGAACGGCGCGGCTTGGGATCAAAATCGGTGGCGGACGACATGGAGAGCTCTCGTTAGCCTCGGGAATTGGTGCCTTTCAGGTGGATCACGACGTCGCGGTTGTCAACCGCGACGGTATCACTTTTGCTCAGGCGTCGATGCGACGATAGCACACCGACACGACCAATTTAATGCGAGCCGCCGCCGATGCCATCCGCATAGCGCGCCAGGTTCGACAGCGCCAGCACCACGAGCAGCAGCACCGGCAAAGCCATCAGGACCGGCGAGAAGCCGACATGCTCGGCGGCAAAGCCGATCGCCGACGGGGCGACCAGCATGCCGGAATAGCCCATGGTGGTAACGACAGAGATGCCGATACCCGGCTGCAGGCCCGGAATATTGCCGGCGGCCGAAAAGGCGATCGGCACCATGTTGGAAATGCCGATGCCGCAGAGAGCAAAACCGATGATGGCGATGATCGCATCCGGCGCCAGCGCCGCGATCAGCATGCCGACGATGGCGAAGACCGTGCATACGCGGAGCGTCTTGACCGCACCGAGCTTGTCGCGGACGAAATCACCGGCAAAACGCATCGTTGCCATGGTAAGAGAGAAGGCGGCGAAGCCGAAGCCCGACAGCGTCACCGAAGCCGCCTTTTCCTGACCGAGATAAAGTGCGCTCCAATCGAGCACGGCGCCTTCCGGGATCATGCAGAACAGCGCCATCATGCCGAGCAGCCACGGCAGCGGAATAAGCGGCAGCCGCGCCTTCGGCTTTGCCTCATCCGGATGCGGCTGGTCGCCGAGGATCATCGGCCAGGCAACAGCCAAAAAGATGAAGGAAAGAGCGGTCGCAACTTCGGCATGGCCAAGCACGCCCCAGCGCGAAATGAGGAAACCACCGATCGCCGAACCGATGAGGCCGCCGAGGCTCCAGAAGGCATGGCACGACGACATGATCGCGCGATGCATCGATTTCTCCACCGAAACGGCGTTGGCGTTCATCGCCACGTCCATCGCGCCGATGAAACCGCCGAAGAGGAATATGGCGATGGCCGCAGCCCAGACGCTTTGCGTCACCGTCAATGCCAGCAGCATCGGCAGCAGCAGTACACCGAACGCCCTGACGACAACCCGCGAGCCCCGCCCGGCGATCTGGGCGCCGGCCATCGGCATCATCACCAGCGAGCCGAGACCGAACACGAGGATCATCAAGCCAAGCTCGAACTTGCTGAGTTGTAGCCGCTCGGCGAACTCCGGAATCTTCGGCGCCCAGCATCCTACGGTGAAGCCATTCATCAGAAACAGCAGGGAAACCGCCGCGCGCGATTTTGTGAAAAATCCGCTCCTTCGAGCCTGAAAGCTCCCGGATCTGCTCATGTCGTCCATAAAAAATCCCCCAAATCGGTGCGCGCAGAATATTTAAATCGATTGAAATCGCAATATCCGAAAATAGCCGCCCCGGTCACATTTCGTCTCTGTCTGTTAAAGCGGCAGCAACAAAGCCACAACCGTCAATAAATAATTCGTAGCACCATTACTCCTCCATATGGCCTATTGACGGCAAAATGGGAGGCTCCTATCCCTTGAGGTCTAAAAGATTCTCCGGTCGGCCCGCATCGGGCCATCCCATGGTGCTTCCGTGAAAAATCCAGTCAGCTACGGCATCGCGCTCACCATCTTCGCGTACATGCTGTTCACTGCCCATGACGCGACGATCAAGCTGCTCGTCGTCACCATCCCGGTATGGCAGGTCCTGTTCTTCCGCAGCTGCACGATCCTTCTCGGCTGTTTCCTCTTCGAAGGACCGTCGCTCGCCCGCAAGGTGGCGCGCTCGCCGATCATCAAGCCCATGATCGTCCGCAGCATGCTGCTGCTGGTCGCCTGGATCTCCTATTATTCGGCGGCCGCCTACCTGCAGCTTGCCGAAGTGACCACGCTTTATTATGCGGCGCCGATCGTGGGCACGATCCTGGCGACCATCGTGCTGCGCGAGAAGGTCACGGTCACCCGCTGGATGGCCGTCGGCATCGGCTTCTGCGGCGTGGTGATCGCCAGCAACCCGGTGGGCCTGACGATTTCGTGGCCGGTGTACCTAGCCCTGCAGGCAGCCGTGCTCTGGGCGACCGGCATGGTGCTTTTGCGCAAGACCGCGCTGCACGAGAAAAGCCAGATCCAGATGGCGGTCTCCAACATCATGTTCATCATCCTGACCGCCACCATGGCGATCCTGCACTGGAAGACGCCGACCCTTCACGAACTGATCCTGCTCCTTGGAGCCGGCGTCATCGCTGGCGCGGGCCAACTTGCCCTGTTCGAAGGCATGCGACAGGCGCCGGTCTCGGTGCTCGCGCCGTTCGAATATACCTCGCTGGTCTGGGCTTTCGCGCTCGGCTACCTGATCTGGGGCGACGTTCCCAAGGAAAACGTCTTCCTCGGCGCAGCCTTGATTCTGAGCGCCGGATTCATCATCATTATCAGCGAACGGCTGCGCCGGCGTGCGCCGGTCCTGGACGCGCCTCCCTCCATCGAGTGAGGCAATTCGGCCGGGAAAAATCATCGCTTGCGACGATTTGAGAAAAATATTCGCAGTTGCTCAAATCTTTCGCAGTTTTCTACGCTTCATCCGCCCGTTTTTTCTGCAATGTATGCGGCATCGATTGAACCGCTCTCAAGAAACGGAACCGAACAATGAACTGGTTGAAGACCGTCACTGCCGCCGCCCTCGTCCAGGCTGCATTCCTGCTGCCCGCCCACGCCGGCGACAACCTCAAGGATATCCAGTCCGCGGGCGTGCTGAAAGTCGGCACCGAGGGCA
>JAGWJK010000491.1 GCA_028865845.1 Rhizobiaceae bacterium | reverse complement strand
CGCCCTTGGCATAGACCAGCGAGAACATCGAATCTTCCGTTGGCCGTCCGTTCCAATATCCGGTGACGAAGGGCTTCTTCAGCCAGACATTGGACCAGTAGCCGTCATCAGGCTCGCGCTTCACGCTGATGTCGATGCCGCATTTGGCAGCACTCGCCTGAAACAGCGTGGCGGCATCCAGCGCACCGGCAAAGGCGGCGTTGGCGGCCGAAAGCTCGATCTTCAGATTGTCGTGACCGGCCTTTTTCAAATGGAATTTGGCCTTGTCGGGATCGTAGGTGCGCTGCGGCAGATCGGCGGCGTAGAAACGGTTTGCCGGCGCAATCGGGCTGTCATTGCCGACCTTGCCATGGCCGCGCAGGATCTTCTGCAGCAATTCTTCGCGATTGACGGCATATTTCAGCGCGAGGCGGACATCGACGTCCTTGAACGGTTCGGTGTCGCACCACATTGGCCAAAGATAATGCGCCGTGCCGGTGACTTCTTCGATGGTGATGCCGGCCTTGCGCTGCAGGAGCGGCAAGGTCTTGATGTCGACGGCATTGATGACATCGACCTGGTCGGTCAGCAGCGCATTTTGACGGGCGGTGGTGTCGTTGATCGTCAGCAATTCGACATCGTCGAACCAGGCATGATCGGCCTTCCAGTAGTCCGGACGGCGCTTCAGCTTGATACGGACGCCGGGCTCGTGCGATTCGAGCACATAACCGCCGGTACCGATGCCGGATTTCCAGTTGAGCGTGCCGTCGGCATTGGCAGGCATGATGACGAATTGATATTCCGCCGTCAGGAATGGAAAGTCGGCATTGCCGGACTTCGTTTCGAAGACGACTGCGTCGCCGTCCTTACGGATATCGACGACCTCGGAGAGGATCGCCTTGGCGCCGGAGGTGGAATCCTTGGCGCGGTGATGGTTGAAGGAGGCAATCACGTCGTCCGGCGTCAGCGACTTGCCATCGGAAAAGGTGACGCCCTTGCGCAGCTTGAACGTCCAGATCCGCGCATCCGGGCTCGGCTCGATGCTTTCGGCCAGCTCCGGCGCAATCTTGCCGTCGGCATCCACCTCGGCGAGATTGTTGCACACGCCGCCGAGCATGGCAGTGACGACGGGACCGGCGGCATAGGTCGCCGGATCGATCGAATCGGAGGTTGCACCGCCAGAATGACCGATGCGAAGCAGACCGCCGCGCTTCGGCGCGGCCTGCGCATGGCTGATCGAGGGCATGACGGTTGCGAAGGCCGCCGCTGCGGCGCCCTGCAAGAGACTTCTTCTGCTCAGGTCGAAAAATTGAGACATTGTTGTTCCCCTGTTTTGTTTTGTAATCGACGTCGATGCCCTCGGCGTCCGCCGAGGCCTATAAATCTCCTGTGAGCTTGAGCGGGGCGCTGCGGAGCGACGAAACGAGATCGCCCGCGCGATAACAGCGGCCATGCCCATGCGATTGCATGCGGTCTCCCAACCGCCCGCAATCGCCCTCGCCTACATTTGCTGTCATCCGGATCAAATGGGTTCGTCCTATTTTCGTTCTACCAGCGCTTCTTGAGCTTGAGTTTGTCTCGGACCGCCTTTGGCGGCAGAATATTGACGTTCATGGCCGAGAGGATCGTCGCGGCGCGCTCGACCAACTGCCTGTTGCTGGCAAGCACTCCCTTCGACAGAAACAGATTGTCCTCCAGCCCGACGCGAACATTGCCGCCGGCAAGGGCGGCGGCAGCCACATAAGGCAACTGGTTGCGGCCGATCGAGAAAGCCGAGAAGGTCCAGCCCGCCGGCACGTTGTTCGCCATCGCCATCAGCGTGTTCGGATCGTCAGGCGCGCCATAGGGAATGCCCATGCAAAGCTGGATCATGACCGGATCGTCGATCAGCCCCTCTTTCACCAGTTGCTTGGCAAGCACGAGATGGCCAGTGTCGAACACCTCGATCTCAGGCTTCACGCCGGCTGCCTGGATGCGGGCAGCCATCGCGCGCAGCATGCCCGGCGTATTCGTCATGACGTAATCGGCTTCGGCGAAATTCATCGTGCCGCAATCGAGCGTGCAGATTTCCGGCAAGAGCTCTTCGACATGCACGAGGCGTTCGGTGGCCCCGACCATGTCCGTCTGCTGAGGATTAAACGGCAGGGGCGCCTCCGGCGAGCCAAGGACGAGGTCGCCTCCCATGCCGGCCGTCAGATTGAGCACGATATCGACGCCGGAATCACGCACCCGCGCCACGACTTCACGATAGAGAGCAGGATCGCGCGAGGGAGCGCCGGTTTCGGGATTGCGCACATGAATGTGGGCAATCGCCGCACCGGCGCCCGCAGCCTCGATACAGGCCTCGGCGATTTGCTTGGGAGTGATCGGAACGCGGTCGCTTTTGCTGACTGTACCGCCGGAGCCCGTAACTGCGCAGGTGATGAATACGTCCCAATTCACGATCCGGCCTCCAACTGTTCCATGGTTACTATAGGAGTTGATGCGCGCGGCTTATTTGCATAAATTGCCAAAGAGTTTGCAGGAAATGACATTGTGCGTCTGAGATGCGGGTTTCTTATTTTCGATGGCTTTTCCAACATGGTGCTCGCAAGCGCCATCGAACCCCTGCGCGCGGCACGCGATTATGCCGGTCCGGAGACGTTCACCTGGCGCCTGCTGTCTGCCGATGGCGGTGACGTCCGCAGCTCGAGCGGCATGCTTCTGCGCTGCGACGGCAGGCTGGAGGATATCGGCAGCCTCGATATGCTTTTCGTTGTCGCGGGCTACGGTGCGCGCGAGCATTCGCGTTCGCCGGTGCTGAAACGTCTGCAGCAATGCGGCCGTCAGGTCGGAACACTCGGCGCGCTCGACTGCGGGGCTTGGCTGCTCGCGGCCGCCGGCTTGCTCCGTGGCTATCGGGCCACCATACATTGGCAGGATCTCGCGCAATTTGCCGAGACCCATCTCGACGTCGAGGTGACGACCGATCGTTTTGTGCTCGACAGGAACCGCATCACCGCCGGCGGCGCAACTACCGTCGTCGACCTGATGCTGAAGCTCATCGGCGATCACGGTGGCGGCGCCCTCGCCTTCGATGTTTCCAGCATGTTCATCTACGACGCACGTCTGAGGGCGCCAGAGGAACGGGGCGCGCGCAGCCTGTCGCTTGCGACGCGCGCACCGCAACTGCTCAAAGCCGTCGCCGAAATGCGTGCAAACATCGAAGCCCCTGTTCATCTTGACGCTGTGGCCGCTGCTACGGCCACGTCGTCCCGCACGCTTGCCCGGTTGTTCCAGCGTGAATTGGGCGTCGGACCTGGGGAATATTATCAGAATCTTCGCCTCGACGTTGCGCGCAGCCTCGCCGAGGAAACGTCGCTCGGGGCCCATGAGATTGCGGAGCGAACAGGCTTTGCCTCCGCCGCATCTCTCTCGCGGGCGTTCAGCCGGCATTTCGGATCGACACTGCGCGAAACTCGCCGCAACCGGCGCGGCTCGGCCAGGGCGTGAACCGCAGACGGTCATAGCGCCGTCGGCTTCATCAATGCTGCCCGACGAAGCCGCCACCAATTTGCTTAGAGACCGGGAGCAACGAGCGTGCGAATCTCTCCGCTGCCGGCGGGATGTGCGATCGCTTCTGCCGCCTCTCCCAATCCGATCCTGCGGCTGATAAGCGGCTCGACGACTATCGTTCCGGATGCGATCAATTGCGCAGCGCGTTTGTGGGTGAATGGATTAAGGAACGAAGCCACCATCCTGATTTCTCGAAACAGCAGATCGAATGGCTCGATCTCGGTTTTCAGGCCGCTCGGCAGCACCCCGAGGATGATCGTGACGCCCCCTCGCCCTGTCAGGCGCGGCGCCTGCTCTACGGTTTCCTTGAGGCCCGCGCATTCGAACACGACATCGGCCCCGCCGGGCAGAATTCCATCGATACCCGCGATCTTCGCCACCGCGTCGCCCGACGATGGGTCGACCGTCGCCGTGGCACCCAAGGTTTCCGCCAACCTTCGTTTGGCCTCGTTGCGCGTGATGAGGATGACAGTGGTGGCACCGGCGAGCCGCGCCAATTGCACGACAAGAAGCCCGATGACGCCACCGCCGATAACAACGGCCGAAGACCCGGGCTTGATATCGGTGAGATCGACGCCGTGCAGGCAGCAGGCGAGCGGCTCGCAGAATGCACCATGCATGGGGTCGAGAGAAAGCGGCAGCTCGAACGCCTGCTTTTGCGGAACGATCACATATTCAGCGAAACCACCATTGCGATGGATACCGATCGCCTGCAGGTTATGACAAAGGTTGACGCGGCCGCGATGACATTGCGGGCACCGCCCGCAGGCAATATTCGGGTCTCCGGTGATACGCATGCCGGGAGTGAAGCCTTTTACATCGCGTCCAACCGCCTCGACGATGCCGGCAAACTCGTGACCAAGCGTCACTGGCGGTCTGGACGGGAACTCGCCGAGATACAGGTGCCTGTCCGTACCGCAGATGCCACAGGCTTCGACGCGGACCAGCAACTCGTCGCCCAACGGCACCGGTTTCTCCAACTCGATCAGAGCCAGTTTCCCGACCTCCTCCAGCATCATCGCCTTCATGGCTCGCCCTCCCTCTCCACTA
>JAGWJK010000490.1 GCA_028865845.1 Rhizobiaceae bacterium | reverse complement strand
AATCGAGGAGGCGATCATGTTTCTGCGCAATTCCACATCCGACTATCGAAAGCCACTGGTTACGGAGGACGCCGAAACGCTCGGTGTCAAAGCGGCCGTCGAGGTCGAGCGCTATCTGTCTTTCCGGGACAATCACGTTGAGACCCCACTTCTCGGCCTTCCTGTGCTGGCTAAGAAGATCGGCCTCGGAGCGATCCATGTGAAGGATGAAGGTCACCGGCTCGGCCTTGGCAGCTTCAAGGCACTCGGGGGGTCCTATGCCGTCATCCGCCTCGTTCTGGAAGAAGCCGGCCGCCGGCTCGGTCGGGCTGTCGATATTTCAGAACTTCATTCGGCTGAGGTCCAGGCCGTCGCTGCGACCATGACCGTCGCTTGTGCGACCGATGGAAATCACGGACGATCGGTGGCTCAGGGTGCGCAACTGGTCGGCGCGAAGGCGGCGATCTTCGTACATGCCGGCGTCAGCGATGGGCGCGTGGCGGCCATCGCCCGCTTTGGCGCCGAGATGATCCGGGTTTCCGGCACATATGACGACTCCGTCCGCGAGGCCGCGCGTGTGGCAACGGAACGCGGCTGGACGATTGTCTCCGATACCTCCTGGCCTGGCTATGAATATATTCCGGGCCTGGTGATGCAGGGATATACCGCCATCGTGCGCGAAGCCTTGCGCAAGATGGATCGGCCGCCGACCCATGTTTTCGTCCAGTCGGGCGTCGGCGGGATTGCCGCCGCCGTTGCCGGGCATCTGTCCATCGTTCTTGGCGGCGACAGACCGACCTTCGTCGTGGTCGATCCGGCCCGTGCCGCGTGTCTGTTCGAAAGCGCCCGGGCTGGATATGCTAGGAAAATCGATCATGGCGCACCAACGGTCATGGCCATGCTGGAATGCTATGAACCATCTCTCGTCGCCTGGCGTATCCTATCGCGGGTGGCCGATGCCTTCATGACGGTCGATGAGGACGATGCCGTGACCGCGATGGGCACGCTTGCCCATCCCCTTGCCGGCGATCCTCCTATTGTCGCCGGCGAAAGTGGCGGTGTCGGCTTTGCCAGCCTGATGAAAGCGGCGTCGAATCCCGTGATCCGGAAAGAACTCGGCCTCGATGAGACCTCTCGTGTCTTCCTGATCAATACCGAGGGCGCAACCGATCCAAAAAAATACAAAGAGCTCGTCGGGCTGGAGCCCGCAGCAGTCGCCTCCGGACTACGGCCATGAGCAGCAACCGACTTCACATCTTCGTCCATGTCGCAGGAGTTGCATGATGCGAACCGATCCCGACCGCCTCCGCCAGGAGATGATGACTTGGCGACATCATCTCCACGCGCATCCCGAATTCGGTTTCGAGGAAACCCGGACGTCCGATTTTGTCGCGACTAAGCTTCGTGAATTCGGGCTCGATGACGTTGCCGAGGGTATCGGTGGCACAGGCGTCGTCGGCACGTTAAAACGCGGCTCTGGCAACCGGGCGATCGCGCTCCGTGCCGACATGGATGCGCTTCGCATCACCGAGCAAGGCAATCGCCCGTATTGCTCGCAGAATCCCGGCATCATGCACGCATGCGGCCACGACGGACACACCGCCATGCTGCTCGGCGCCGCCAGGATGCTCGCCGAAGACGGAGATTTCGACGGCACGGTTCGTTTCATTTTCCAGCCCGCGGAGGAATGGGGCAGAGGTGCGCTCGCCATGCTCGACGACGGGCTGGTGGAGCGGTTTCCATTCGAGGAGATTTATGGCCTGCACAACATGCCGGGCCTTCCGATCGGACGATTTGAAACGCGCGCCGGTTCGGTCATGTCGGCGGAGGACAATTTCGAGATCGTGCTGACCGGCGTCGGCGGACATGCGGCACGACCACACTCGGGCAATGAAGTGCTGGTCGCCGCCTGCGCTCTGGTGACGAACCTCCAGACCATCGTTTCGCGCCGGCTGAATCCGAGCGATATCGCGGTGGTCTCCGTGACCGAACTGATCACCGACGGTACCCGCAACGCGTTGCCGGGGCTCGCGCGCATCCTCGGCGATGCACGCAGCTTCCGCCCGGAGGTCAGTGCTTCGATCGAACAGCAGATGCGGGTCATCGCCGAAGGCACGGCTCTCAGTCACAATGTCTCGGCCGCCGTGACATACACCCGCGAGTTCGTACCGTTGATCAATGATCCGATGTTGGTCGAAGAAGCCTTTGAAGCCGCGCGGACATTTCTTCCTCCCGAGGAAGTCACCCGCGCCCACGAGCCGATGACCGCTTCTGAAGATTTCGCCCGTTTTCTGGATCATGTCCCGGGCTGTTTCGTCTTCTTCGGTAACGGCGAGAATAGCCCGCCGCTGCACAATCCCACTTTCGATTTCAACGACGATGGCCTGCTGCATGGCGCCCGTTTCCATGCAGCCATCGTCCGAAGACGGCTGCCGGTCGGCTGAGGCAATGCCCAACCGAGCAGCCACACTCTTCAACCGCAACCGAGCGCCGGATCCTTATTCCGGCGCGACGATCAACGTCTCGACCTGGCTGGAGACTGCAACACCACGGTTGCGAACAAGCCTGTAAATGGTCGATAGGAGCAAGATCGTCATCAGGCCGAGTTCCGCGACGATGGCGCTGACACCGGCGTTGAGATAGAAGCCGGAATACTGCAACGTCTGGGCAAACACCGCTCCGAGGACAGCCGGGCCGAGGCCAAGCGATACCTGCTGCATGGTCGCCAGCATGGCGCTGCCGGCGCCTGCATGTTCATGCGGCACGTCCGCGAGACCGACGCGATAGAAGCAGTTGACGATCAGGGCCTGGCCGAAGCCGATCAGCACCGTGGCGACGGCAAGATTGGCGAGATCCGGATGCGGCCAGACCAGCTTCAGCGTGAAGATCAGCAGCGCTAACCCCACCATCTGGATCACGCAGCCGGCCACGAGCACGATTTCGCGCCTGACATCGGCGACCAGTTTGGTGGCGAAGACCGCCGACAGGAAATAAGCCGCTCCGAGCGCTATCAGCGCGTTGCCCGACTGCAGCGGCGTCAACCCTGCCCCGCTCTGCAGCGTCAGCGCGAAGATGAACATGAAGCCGCTCCAGCAGGTGAAGAAGATCACGGCGATCAGGCCGCCGAAGCGCATGCTGGAGATGCGGATCAGCGATGGCGGCAGGATCGGGGACTGGCCGCGCGCTTCCTTATCGCGCTGGATGCGCCAAAGTAGCGCCGTCAACGGCAGCACGGGCACGAAACCCAGAAGGCAATACAAATTCCAGTTCAGCGAAGGGCCGAGCGCGGTCGGCAGCAGGATCGATAGCGTCAGCAGCGCCAGCGTGATCATGCCGGACCAGTCGATCGGCACCTGTCTATGGCCACGGGTCTCCGGCACCTGACGCCAGACGAGCAGCAGGATCAGGGCGCAGACGGGAAGATTGATGAGGAAGATGCTTCGCCAGCCGGAACCGGCAATATTTGCCGAAATCAGAAAACCGCCGAGCACCTGCCCGATAATGAAAGCGATGCCGCCGATCGCGCCATAGAGGGCCACTGCACGGGCATGGTCGCGCCCCTTGAGCGTCACATGAATGGTGGCGAGCACCTGCGGCACCATCAGCGCGGCGGCGATACCCTGCAGCGTTCGTGCCGCAATCAAGAAGCCGACGGAGGTCGCGACGCCGCAGAGGAGCGAAGCAAGGCCGAACATTACGACGGCAAAGGCAAACATGCGCCGCCGGCCGAAATTGTCGCCGAGACGCGCGCCCATGGCGAGGCAGATCGCGAAGCTGAGACCATAGGCGGCAACAAAAAGTTCAAGCTCGGTCTCGCTCGCCTTGAAAGTGCCGGCGATGGCGGCGAGGCCGACGTTGATGATGGAAAAATCGAGCTGTAGGAGAAGTTGCCCGGCAAGCAAGACCACCAGGCCGAACTGGCCCAGCTTGGTTTGAATGGACGACATGAAGACCTCTAGGCATATCTGGACGTTTCGTGCTCCGCCTTCTATACCTCTCTTAGACTGGTACAAGAGACATAGTTAGACTGGTATAACCAGTGACAGCCTGGAGAACAATCATGCACGGCACGCTCGATAGCCTTCCAAGTCTCCTGCCCTCGCGAGCCCATGAGCTGGGCGAAATGCTGCGCCGGCGTCGCGAAACCCTCGACCCCAACCGGCATGGCATTTCGAGGAGCGGCCGCGTGCGTACGCCGGGATTGCGGCGGGAAGAAGTAGCCTCCCTCGCCGGCATCGGCATTACCTGGTACACCAAGCTCGAGCAGGGTCGCCCGATCAAGGTCTCGCCACGCGTTCTTCTTTCGGTGGCGCAGGCGCTGGAATTCAGCGACGTCGAGACGGAGCATCTGTTCAGGCTGAGCGGGCTTCCGGCACCGGCGAAAATGCCGATCCCGTCCGACTGCAAGCCCCTGCCCCGCTCCAGCCAGGCGATCCTAGACCAGCTCTGTCCCTATCCGGCGATGATCCAGACGACGCGTTACAATATACGCGGCTTCAATGACGCCTATTGCCGGCTCGTCGGCGTGAACCTGAACAATTTGCCGCTGGAAGACCGAAACTGCATCTATCTTGCGCTCAGCAACACCGCCTGGAGAGCAAGCCTTGTCGATCTC
>JAGWJK010000489.1 GCA_028865845.1 Rhizobiaceae bacterium | reverse complement strand
CGAGGTCGTTCCCTTCGAGACGCCGCGCGAGCTTACCGAGCAGCAGATCGGCGCCATCGTCGAGGACTTCGCTCGTGCTGCCGCTAACTCGAAGGAGGCCGGCTTCGACGGTGTCGAGATCCACGGCGCGAACGGATATCTGGTTGACCAGTTCCTGCGCGACGGCAGCAACAAGCGCACCGACCGCTACGGCGGCTCGATCGAGAATCGCGCACGCTTCCTCCTCGAGGTGGTCGACGCAGTGCTGACCGTCTGGCCCGCCGATCGCGTCGGGGTCCGTATCTCGCCCTTCGGTCGCGACGGCGACATGCACGACAGCCAGGGCTTCGCGGTGTGGAATTTCGCGGCGAAGGCTCTCGGTGAGCGTGGTCTGGCCTACATCCACGTCGTCGAGCCCCGGTCGGACAAGAGCAGCGATGTCAACGCACTTGATCCGAACGCGCCCGACGCGGCGGCCGAGCTGAAGGAAATCTTCGGCGGCCCGCTGATCTCTGCCGGCGGCTATGTCGGCGATACGGCGCGCGCGACGGTGTTGAGCGGCAAAGCCGACGCGGTTGCTTTCGGCCGGCTGTTCATCGCCAACCCCGACCTCGTGAAGCGCCTTCGGATCAATGCGCCGATGAACGCCTATCACCGTCCCACTTTCTACGGCGGTGCCGAGGCTGGCTACACCGACTACCCGACGCTCGAAGACGTCCAGCGCCAGGTCGCCTGAACCCATCAACCAATCACAAGGCCCCGGAAAAGCGAGCGTCGTCCTGAGAGGACCCGCTCGCGACCGGGCTCACCAGGAGAAGAACGATGACCCGTCGTGAATTGCTTACGAGTGCTGGCGCCGTTGCCGCGGCAGCAGCGATCCCGGCTGCGGCCCAAGCGCAGTCTGGAGTGACCGAAGGCGCCGCTGGCGCCGGGGGCTTCTGGCCGAACGGTGCGCGGCTCGCGATCAGCATGTCGCTCATGTACGAAGGTGGCGGCCAGCCGATCTCCGGCGCACCGGGCGTCATTCCCGAGCCGATCCGCAACGGCCTTCCGGACATGCCGACCAACGGTGTCTTCCAGTACGGCATCTACGAGGGCACGCCGCGTCTGCTCGATCTCTTCGATCGGCATGGCGCGAAGGTCACCGCGTTCATGATCGGCCAAGCCGTCGACAAGGATCCGGCGCTTGCTCAGGAAGTGGTCCGGCGCGGCCACGAAGCGGCCGCCCACGGCCGCACCTGGTCGGCGAGCTACGACATGAACCCGGCGGATGAGCGCCAGTTCATCATCGACAACATGAAGAGCATCGAGCGCGCGACTGGCCAGACCCCGAAGGGGTGGAGCGCCTATTGGGTCCGCAACAGCCCGCATACGCTCGATATCCTGAAGGAGCTGGGCTTCACCTATTATCTGGACGAGGCCAGCATGGACCAGCCGTTCATCCTGCCGGTGAAGGGCGGCGATTTCGTCACCGTTCCCTACACCTTCCACATGAACGACATCGTGTCGTACCCCTTCGAAGGCTACAACCCGGCCGCCTATGAGCA
This sequence comes from Rhizobiaceae bacterium, assembly GCA_028865845.1. Taxonomy (GTDB): domain Bacteria; phylum Pseudomonadota; class Alphaproteobacteria; order Rhizobiales; family Rhizobiaceae; genus Rhizobium. The sequence continues at coordinate 3,075 of JAGWJK010000489.1, read as the reverse complement.
GGCGCTGAAGGACGAGTTCGACCAGCTCTATGAGGAAGGCGCGACAAAGCGCCGGATGATGGTCATGGCGCTGCACGATCGCATTTCCGGCCATGCCAACCGGGTGCGTGTGCTCGACCGGTTCCTGACCTATGCGCGCAGCAAGCCGGGCGTCTGGTTTGCCCGCAAGGACGAGATCGCCGAGTGGGCGCTCAAGACCCGGAAGATCACCCCGTACCTCGACCGCGGCCCCGTGCAGAAGACCGGCCTGTCTGGTCCCTCCGCCTAAGCGCCGAAATTGGCTCGGCCAGCGCCCGCCGGCCGAGCCTCTGCTTCAATGAAAGGATCCAAGAAATGTTCAAGATTCGCACGCTCGGCCTTCTCCTGGCGGCCGGAACCATGATGGCTACCGCCGCAATGGCCGGTCCGGAGATCACGCCGGCGGCCGAGGGCTTTCCCCTTGGCAAATTCCAGGCATTCGCCCTGCGCGACTTCGCCAATGCGCTGCCCAACGATGGCAAGGTGTTCGGAACGGACGTCGGTCCGGGCAAGGTCGGCGCGTTTCTGAAAACGGTCGGGATCAAAGACGACCAGATCAAGCTGAGCGTCGATACGCTGCTCGTTCGCACGCCCGATCGCGTGGTGCTGCTCGATACGGGCCTCGGTCCCAAGGTCGGCGGCGTCCTGATGCAGAGCCTGGCGAAGGCGGGCTTTTCGCCTGATCAGGTGACGGACATCCTCATCACCCATGGCCATAGCGATCATATCGGTGGGCTTCTTACCACCGACGGCAAGCCTGCTTTTCCGAAGGCCACGATCCGCATGGCTGCTGCCGAGTGGGCCTGGATTCAGTCGCAGCCCGAGAACGCGGCGCTGGTCACAACGCTCAGCCCTGCGGTCAAGACCTTCGAGCCGGGCGCCGTTTTCGTTCCGGGTTTCCGCTCCGTCCCGCTTGCCGGCCATACACCCGGCCATGTCGGCTACGAGATCGTGTCGGGAACGGCCAGGCTGCTCGATGTGGGTGACACCGCCCACAGCTCGGTCGTGTCACTTGGCCATCCGGAATGGGGCAATGGCTACGATACCGATCAGGACCGGGGCCGCACGGTCCGTGAAACGGAACTCGCAAAGCTCGCCGCCAGCCATGAGACGATCTTTGCCCCCCATTTCCCTTATCCGGGCGTCGGGGCGATCGTGAAGGCGGGCTCAAGCTATGCCTGGAAGCCCTCGACCCTGCCGCAAGCCGCAAAAGTCGCACGCTGAGCTTGGCAATCTGACCAGCCACCACGGCCTTTTGGCTGTGGTGGCTGGTCAGAGAGCGGGCGGTCGACCGCGATCCTCCACGCGCATGTGTCTGCATTTTTGAACAGCCGCTGAGGCAATACTCCGAATTACCGAACGTCGAGCCGGGCTTTATCTCGTGGCTAGCGTTCAAGAGGAAGCGAACATGAACAACAACATTTCGGGCAAGATCGTCCTTATTTTTGGCGGAGCAGGCGGCATCGGGTCTGCGGCCGCGCGCGATCTGGCGAGCAAGGGTGCGAGGATCGCGATCGCGGATATCGACGACGAGCGGATGGTGTCCGTGGTCGACGATATCGTCCGGGCCGGCGGCTCTGCGCAGCGCTACCACGTCGATGTGACCAGGAAGGAACTCGCCCGCGAGGTGGTTGACCGGGTGGTTGCCGATTTCGGCCGGATCGACGTGTTGATCAACGCGGCAGGCGTCATGCTCATCCGCCCGCTTACCGAGATCGACACCGCCGAGTGGGAGTTGACGATCGATCTGAACGTCAAGGGGACGCTCTGGGGGATCGCCGCAGCGCTGCCCTTTTTCCTGAAGCAGGGGAGCGGCCACATCATCAATCTCGGCTCGGTGCATGGCCTGAAGGTCTTTTCGCCCGGTGGCGCGGTGCATTCGGCTTCGAAGTACGCGATCCGCGCTCTGTCTGAAGGGCTTCGCGCCGAACTGTCGGAAACGCCGATCCGAGTGACGACTGTCACGCCCGGCGCGGTCGATACCGGGATCCAGAACAAGACGACCGGCACGGACAGCGCGCGGATGCTGGAAATCTACAAGAAAGCCATTCCCGCAAGCGCCGTGGCGCGTGCGATCGCGTTCGCGATCGAGCAACCGGACAACGTCGACATCAACGAGCTGGTGGTGCGTCCCACCACGCAGGCGATCTGAGCGCGATTGTAGGAGACCTTTCATGCCATTCCTTCGCATTGATGCATATCGCGGCCGCTCGAAATCCGAGGTCGCCGACCTTCTCGACACGATCCACCGGGCCGTCGTCGAGGCGTTCGAGGTGCCGGAACGGGATCGCTACCAGCTCTACCAGGAGCATGACGCGGACCATTTCATCGTCCAGGACACAGGGCTGGGTATCGACCGCAGCCGGCGGACGATTGTCATCTCGATGGTCAGCCGCCCGCGCGAAACCGAGCGCAAGCAGCTCTTCTATGCGCTGTTGGTGGAAAAGCTCGGACCGCTTGGGCTGAAACCCGAGGACATCATGGTCTCGATCGTCGTCAACGGCGATGCGGACTGGAGCTTTGGGCTCGGCCGGGCGCAGTTCCTCACCGGCGAATTGAACTGAAGGCAGCGGCGACAGGATCTGCACCGGAAGGAGATTATCATGAGAAAGAAACTTGCTTTGCTTCTGGCGCTGCTGTCGTCCAGCCTCGCGTCGCCGAGCGTTGCTGCGCCTCCTTCCTCAACCTCGGCGACGACCACCTATCATCGCGCCACGGTGGACGGCGTTGGGATTTTCTACCGCGAAGCTGGGCCACGGGACGCGCCGACGATCGTCCTGCTGCATGGCTTCCCATCGTCCTCACGGATGTTCGAGACGCTGATCCCGCTGCTGGCATCCCGCTATCATTTGATCGCACCCGACTATCCGGGGTTCGGGCTGAGCGACGCACCGCCGCCTGCGCGCTACCGCTATACGTTCGATCATCTTGCTGAGACGACCAACGCTTTGCTCGAACAGTTGGGGATTGGGCACTACACGCTCTACATGCAGGATTATGGCGGGCCGGTCGGCTTCCGCATCATGGTCCAGCATCCCGGCCGCATCGATGCGATCA
>JAGWJK010000488.1 GCA_028865845.1 Rhizobiaceae bacterium | reverse complement strand
AAGGCCGGCATGATCGGCTTTACCAAGTCCCTGGCGCAGGAGATCGCCACCCGCAACGTCACGGTCAACTGCGTCGCCCCGGGCTTCATCGAAAGCGCCATGACCGGCAAGCTGAACGACAAGCAGAAAGAGGCGATCATGGGAGCCATCCCGATGAAGCGCATGGGCAACGGTGCCGAAGTCGCATCGGCCGTCGCCTATCTCGCCTCTTCCGAAGCAAGCTACGTGACGGGCCAGACGATCCACGTCAATGGCGGCATGGCGATGATCTGAAAAAGGAAAAGTCTATTGGGAGGAACTTTCCCTCCAATAGCATGTTGAGCAACGCTGAACCGGCTATTTTCTGGCTTTGCGACAGACTTAAACCGTGTTAAGCGGGCCATGACTGTGAACAGTCGTCCCGAAAATGCAGACGGACCGCGCCGCGTATTAGGCGGCTGGGCCGGATCTCAAGGCCGGGTAACGGGTTTGCCAGCGGTGCCAATGCAGGCGCTGCAGGCTTGAACAGGGTAGGGATGTCACACCGGCATTCTGATCAGGACATAAGGTCGAGGAAACCGACATGAGCGATATCGCAGAACGCGTAAAGAAAATTGTTATTGATCATCTTGGCGTCGACGCCGACAAGGTTGTCGAAGGCGCAAGCTTCATCGACGACCTGGGTGCGGACTCGCTCGACACCGTCGAACTGGTCATGGCCTTCGAAGAAGAATTCGGCGTTGAAATCCCCGATGACGCTGCCGACTCGATCCTGACGGTCGGCGACGCGGTAAAGTTCATTGAGAAGGCCCAGGCCTAATCATTTGCGCTTCATAGTGGGCGGACTCTCAGAGTCCGCCCTATTTCGTCCGGCCTGGCCGGACTTACCATTTCATACGCATGGCATGAAACATAAGACGGGGGTCTGTGGGAGATGAGACGTGTCGTTATCACGGGTACCGGCATGGTATCACCTTTGGGCTGTGGCACCGAGGTGTCCTGGTCGCGCCTGATCGCTGGTCAGAACGGCGCGCGCCTCGTAACGGAATTCGACGTCGAGGATCTTGCAGCCAAGATCGCCTGCCGTGTTCCGGTCGGCGACGGCAGCGATGGCACGTTCAATGTCGATGACTGGATGGAGCCGAAGGAACAGCGCAAGGTCGATCCCTTCATCATCTACGGCATGGCTGCCGCCGACATGGCACTGGCCGATGCCGGCTGGCATCCAAAGAGCGACGAAGACCAGATCGCAACCGGCGTCATGATCGGTTCCGGGATCGGTGGTCTCGAAGGCATCGTCGAGGCCGGCTACACCCTGCGTGACAAGGGTCCGCGCCGTATCTCGCCCTTCTTCATTCCCGGACGCCTGATCAATCTCGTTTCCGGCCAGGTCTCGATCCGCCACAAGCTGCGCGGCCCGAACCATGCCGTCGTTACCGCATGCTCCACCGGCGCGCACGCGATCGGCGACGCAGCACGGCTGATCATGCTCGGCGATGCCGACGTGATGGTGGCCGGCGGCGCCGAGGCTCCGGTCTGCCGCATCGCGCTTGCCGGCTTTGCCGCCTGCAAGGCGCTCTCCACCCAGCACAACGACGATCCGCAGAAGGCTTCCCGCCCCTATGATCGCGACCGCGATGGTTTCGTCATGGGCGAGGGTGCCGGCATCGTCGTCCTGGAAGAGCTCGAGCACGCCAAGGCGCGCGGCGCCAAGATTTACGCCGAAGTCGTCGGCTACGGCCTCTCAGGCGATGCCTATCACATCACGGCTCCGTCGGAAGATGGCGACGGCGCATTCCGTTGCATGACCTCCGCCCTCAAGCGCGCGGGCATCAGCGCCGCCGATGTCGATTATATCAACGCGCACGGCACATCGACGATGGCCGACACGATCGAGCTTGCCGCCGTCGAGCGGCTGGTCGGTGACGCCGCTTCGAAGATCTCGATGTCTTCGACCAAGTCGGCGACCGGCCATCTTCTCGGCGCTGCCGGTGCGATCGAGGCGATCTTCGCAACGCTTGCCATTCGCGACAATATTGCGCCGCCGACGCTCAATCTCGACAATCCGGAACGCGAAACCGCGATCGATCTCGTTCCGCATACGGCCCGCAAGCGGGAAATCAATGTTGCGCTCTCGAATTCCTTCGGATTCGGCGGTACGAATGCGTCGCTTGTCTTGCGTCGTTTTGAGGCGTAACGAAAACGCACAAATCCGTTAGGCGGAACGCTTTTCGCCACGGTGGTGTGTCATTCGCGCGGTCTTAGGTGCATGCGCGAGGCAATGTCTGATCGGTCGAAAGCGGGGCCTCCGATAGCTCCGCTTTGTCTGCTGAACCTGTTTTTTGCCGCGTTGCTTGGTCAAGGAGCGGGCAACGACAAAATGAAGGGATTGCCGGTGAGCGATACGAACCAGAACAACGGAGTTCCGAACGGGCAGAAAGGGCCGATCATTCCGAAATCGGCCAGCGAAGCCCTGCGTCCGGAACGTGTTCCGGATCCGCCCAAGCGCTCCCGCAAAGCCCGCAGTCAGATGGTCATCTTCCTGAACTTTCTGATGACGCTGGTGGTGTTCGTCGCCGTTCTTGCGATCCTTGGTACCTATTATGCGATCTCCGCCTATCAGGCGCCGGGTCCGCTCACCACCAACACCAATTTCATCGTTCGCAACGGCGCCGGACTTGCGGAAATCGCCAGCCGCCTGGAAGCCAACAACATCATCTCCGATCCCCGCATCTTCCGTTATCTGACCGCAACCTACCTGAAGAACGGCGACACGCTGCGGTCCGGCGAATACGAGATCAAGGCCGGCGCCTCTATGAAGGACATCATGGAGCTGCTGCGGTCGGGCAAATCGATCCTCTACTCCGTATCGCTGCCCGAGGGGCTGACCGTCCGCCAGATGTTCAACAAGCTGCAGGCCGATCCCGTTCTCGAAGGCGATCTGCCCTCGGCCCTGCCGGCGGAAGGCAGCCTGCGGCCCGATACCTACAAGTTCTCGCGCGGCACCAAGCGCACGGAAATCGTGCAGCAGATGGAAGCCGCGCAGACGAAGCTCGTCGATCAGATCTGGGACAAGCGCGATCCCTCGCTGCCGCTGACCAACAAGCAGGATTTCGTGACCCTGGCATCGATCGTCGAAAAGGAAACGGGACTGGCGGATGAGCGTGCCCATGTCGCTTCCGTATTTCTCAACCGTCTCGGCAAGGGCATGCGCCTGCAGTCCGACCCGACGATCATTTACGGCATCTTCGGTGGTGACGGCAAACCGGCGGACCGGCCGATCTACCAGTCCGACCTGAAGAAAGAGACGCCCTACAATACCTACCTGATCAAGGGCTTGCCGCCGACGCCGATCGCCAACCCCGGCAAGGATGCGCTGGAAGCCGTTGCCAATCCCTGGAAGACGCAGGACCTCTATTTCGTTGCCGACGGTTCCGGCGGTCACGTCTTTGCCGCGACGCTCGAGGATCACAATGCCAACGTCAAGCGTTGGCGCAAGCTCGTGGCTGAAAAAGGCGAAGACCCGAACGCGATCGCCGTCGATGGTCAGCCGGACGAAGGGGCTGCCGCCGGCACGGGAGCGGCATCAGGCGGAAGCCAGAAAAAGAAGACCAACTGATATTTCATCGCGCCGTTTGCTGTTCGCAACGGCGGCGCGGTCTCATTTGCATTTGTCGCTAATCTCTTTATTTTCAAACAGATGAAGACACATCATCGGAGGCTTGCATGGCATTGCAGTCCATGACCGGTTTCGCCCGGCGTGAGGGAACCAGCGGACGGTGTCGTTGGGCATGGGAACTGCGCTCGGTCAACGGCAAGGGCCTCGATGTGCGCCTGCGCCTGCCTGTCGGGCTGGAGCGGCTGGAAACCGAGATCCGCAAGCTGTTTTCCGAGCGCTTTTCCCGCGGAAACCTGCAGGCGAGCCTGTCTATTTCCACCGATGAGAGCCGCGTCGAGGCCGTCGTCAACCAGGATGCACTGGCAACGGTGCTTGCCTTGCGCGGCCAGCTTGCCGGCGTCATCGATCCTTCGCCCTTGCGTCTCGACACGTTGCTTGCCATCCGCGGCATCGTCGAATTCAAGGAAGCCGAGGACAGCGAGGAGGCAATCGCCGCCCGCGACGCGGACATCATGTCCGGTCTTGACGGCGCCCTTAGCGATCTCGTCGACATGCGTGGCCAAGAAGGTCACGCGCTCGGCCAGATCCTCCTTGGCCATGTCGCTGTCATCGAGACATTGACGGCAACGGTCGAACGCGATCCGTCGCGCTCGCCGCAGGAAATCGCGACGAAACTTGCCGCGCAGCTTGCGATGCTGCTCGATGGCACGTCCGGGAGCCTCGACCGGGATCGGCTGCACGCCGAAGCCGCCTTGATCGCCACGAAGGCCGATCTCCGCGAGGAGATTGATCGGCTGAAGGCGCATGTGACGGCTGCGCGCGATCTGCTGGCCAAGGGTGGCCCCGTCGGCCGCAAGCTCGATTTCCTTGCACAGGAATTTAACCGGGAATCGAATACCATCTGCTCGAAGTCGAATGCCGCAGCGGTAACTGCCGCCGGTATCGAGTTGAAGGTGGTCATCGATCAGTTCCGCGAACAGGTCCAGAATTTGGAGTAGGCCATG
>JAGWJK010000487.1 GCA_028865845.1 Rhizobiaceae bacterium | reverse complement strand
CGGCTCTGGATTCCCCGAGGATTGCTGCCAGCAGTTGCCCTTCAAGTTCGGCGAGTGCCGGATTACCGTGACGGCGCGGATGCGGATACGGGATGGCGAGATCGAGCACGATCCGGCCTTCATCCAGAACCACGACGCGATCGGCGAGATGCACCGCTTCACTGACATCGTGGGTGACGAGGACCGCGGTAAAACCGAGTTCTCGCCAAACGCGATTGAGAAGCTCCTGCATGCTGATGCGGGTCAAGGCATCGAGAGCGCCGAGCGGTTCGTCGAGCGCCAGGACTCCCGGTTTGCTGACTAAAGCGCGCGCCAGGGCGACGCGCTGCCGTTGACCGCCCGAGAGACGAGAGGGCCATTCGCCAGCCTTTTCAGCAAGCTGGACCTCGGAGAGCACGTTGGCCGTCTCAGTGCGTGCCACCGCCTGCGGCACGCCCTCGCCGAGGCCGACCGCCACATTGTCTGCGACGGAAAGCCAGGGCAGCAATCGCGGCTCCTGGAAAACGATGCGCGCATTCGGCAAGGTATCGCTGTCATCATTTTCGAAACGCAGATTGCCTGATGTCGGCTCATCCAATCCCATCAGGATGCGGAGCAAGGTGCTTTTGCCACAGCCGCTTTTGCCGATCACGGCGACGAACTGACCGGCCGGAATATCGAGATCGATGCCGCGCAGCACGCGATTGTTGCCGAAGCTCTTCTCCAGCCCCTTGATATAGATCGCAGCGGCGCCGGTTTGACGAGAATCGTGGCTGGCTGGTTGCGAATGGACGCTTTGCAATGCGACGGCGGTCATGGGTTGATCCTCAATTCTGGTAGGCCGGGTTCCAGCGAAGCGCTCTGCGCTCCAGCGAGCGGGCGACGACATCGGCGAGCTTGCCGAGCAAGGCGTAAATCAGCAGCGTCAACACCACGACGTCGGTCATCCCGAACTCGCGTGCATTGTTGGCCATGTAGCCGATGCCGGAGGAAGCGGCGATCGATTCCGCCACGATCAGCGTCAGCCACATGATGCCGAGCGCGAACCGCAAACCGACGAGGATGGACGGCAAGGCACCGGGAAAAATGACCTTCCTGAACAGCGTCCAATTGCTCATGCCATAGACACGACCCATCTCGACCAAGCCACGGTCGACATTACGCACGCCGTGATAGGTGTTGAGATAAATCGGAAAGAGAACGCCGAGCGAGGTCAGGAACAGCTTCGATTCCTCGCCGATCCCGAACCACAAGATGACCAGCGGCACCATCGCAAGATGCGGAATGGTGCGCAGCATCTGCAGCGTCGTGTCGGTCAGTTTTTCCGAGAGCCGCGACACGCCATTGGCGATGCCGAGCAGGAAGCCGATGGCCCCGCCGACCAGCAGGCCGGCAAAGGCACGGCCGGCACTGACGAGAATATTGTGCGGCAACTGTCCGGAAACCGTCGTCTGCCAGAAGGCAACCACCACCGCAGCCGGCGACGGCATGATGCGGTTGGATATCCACCCGACCGACGAACCCAGCTGCCATGCCGCGACCACCACGACGGGTAGCAGGAACGGCAGAAACCGCTCCAGCGAAATAGCCGGCCGCACCGGCTTTGACCTGCGAACCCGCGTCTCGACATCGACGCGCACGAGGGAGGTATCGAATGTCGACATGGGAATCTCCCTTGAAATTTCCGTTACGAGCCTGAAACCACTTTCAGATTGCCGCCATGACTGCCGCCGGCGAAGATCTGCCGGCCGCCGAATTCGCTGCGGAAGCTGGTCCGCTGTTCCTGGCGGTTCAATCCGAGTTCGGGGAACAGCAATTCCGCGACCCGATAGGCTTCCTCCAGATGCGGGTAGCCGGAGCCTATGACGGTTTCGATCCCGATCTCCTGATATTCCCGCAGCCTGGCCGCAACGGTCTTTGGCGAACCGACCAGAGCCGTGCCGGCGCCGGCGCGTACGAGACCGACGCCGGCCCAAAGATTTGGCGAAACTTCCAGCTTGTCGCGGCGGCCGCCATGCAGTGCCGCCATGCGCTTTTGACCGACAGAGTCGGATTCGTTGACGAAACGCTGCTGCGCTTCCTGGATCGTCTCGTCGTCGAGCTTGGAGATCAACCGGTCGGCGGCGGCCCACGCCTCGTCGTCGGTTTCGCGGACGATGAAATGCAGACGGATGCCGAAGCTGACTTCCCGGCCCTTGCGGGCAGCGGCGGCGCGCACCCTCTGGACCTTCTCGGCCACCTGCGCCGGCGGCTCACCCCAGGTCAGATATTTGTCGACGCGGCCAACCGAAAAATCGATACCGGCATCCGACGAGCCGCCGAAATAGAGCGGCGGGCGCGGCGACTGCACCGGCGGCAAGCCGAGCTTGGCATTTGTTGCCTTGATGTATTTGCCGTCGAACGTCGACGAACCCTTTTCCATCAGTTCTTCCCATACGGTGAAGAATTCATCGGCGTGAGCATAGCGCTCATCATGCTCGAGATGGATGCCATCGCCCGCAAGCTCGCCCGGGCTGCCACCGACGACGATGTTGAGAAGTACGCGGCCGTTCAAAACGCGGTCGAGCGTCGAGGCGAGCCGAGCATAATAGGCAGGTGACGCCGTGCCCGGACGGATGGCAACCAGAAACTTCAGCTTCTGCGTATGTGCCGATAACGCTGCTGCGGTGACAAAGGATTCTTCGCAGGAGACGCCGGTCGGTAGCAACACGCCGGAATATCCGAGCCTGTCGACGGCCTGGGCGATCTGCGTGAGATAGCCGATTTCGGGCGCGCGGTTGAGATCGCTCGTGCCGAGATACGTGCCATCACCTGACGTCGGGATGAACCAGAGAAAATCGATGGGCTTGGCGGTCTGGGTCATGGCGTTTTCCTGCCTCTCGGATGCGTTTGATCGGGCCGCCGTATCCGGCGCGTCTATGGAGATAGTGGCATAGCCAATAGATTATATCGACAATATCGATTTTCTATTGTCCGACGTGAAAGAGAATATTTTTTCGCGGGATGGGCCGCGCCCGCTGTGTTTCGAGCGCGGACCCAATCGCCAAAGATGGAAGGCGTACCTTCGCTTAGCTGGCCTTGGGCCTCCAGACGATATCGGTCACCGCAAGCTTTTTGGGGACGATGCCGAGCCCGTAGAACTCGTCCGCCAGCGCCTGCTGATAGGCGATCGCGTCATCAGTGATGGTCGAAACTCCGCCAAGATTGAAATCAGGGCGCGTCAGCGTCACACGGGTGATATCGGCCGGGACACCGGTAATCTCGGCAAGCGCCGCAACCGTATCGTCCAGATTGCTCTGCGCGGCAGTCCCGACCTTGGCAAGTTCGTCCAGAACGTCGACGATCACCTGCGGGTTGTCCTTGGTGAAATCGCCGTTAGCGAGGAAATAGCTGAAGGAATCGACGATACCACGGGCCGTCGCAAGAATGCGCGTGTCGGGATCTGCCTCTGCGATAGCGAGATAGGGATCCCAGATCGACCAGGCGTCGATCGCACCGGTCTTGAAGGCGGCCGACGCATCCGGCGGCGCGAGATCGAGAGCCTGGACATCATCCACCGAGAGACCGCCTTTGCGCAGCGCTTTCACCGCGACGTTGTGGGCGCTCGATCCGCGCTTGAAGGCCACCTTCCTGCCCTTGAGATCGGACAGCGTCTGGATCGGCGAGTCCTTGCGCACCAGAATGGCCGAGCCTTCCGGGCTTCCCTTATACTCGCCGACATAGAACAGATTGCCGTTCGCAGCCTGCGCAAAAAGCGGCGGTACGTCGCCCGTCGCTCCGAAATCGAGCGCGCCCGCGCCAAGCGCTTCCAGAAGTGGCGGCCCGGACGTGAATTCCGACCACTCAACGGAAATGCCGCGATCGGCCAACCGCTTTTCCAGCGATCCCTTGCGGTTTGCCAGTGCCAGAACGCCGTTCTTCTGCCAGCCGATGCGGAATGTCGTCGCGGCCGCGGCGCGGGCCGGACGGATTGAAGGCAGCGCGAACGCGGCTGCGGTCGCGCCAAGAAGGCCAAGTGTCTGTCTGCGAGAGATCATGGAAGTCCCTTTCCCCATCGTGCCGTGGCGCCGATTAGCGGCCACCAGCTTTTTTCCGATGATTAAGGATCGCAAATCCATAGATTATATCGACAACTCATATTGTGAATTTTTGTCGCCGTTGCAAAATTTCATTTCAATAAACGATAAATTCTGAAATTTCCTTCCGAAATAAATGCCACTGTGACGAATTCGCCGGCAAATCGGCCTTTCGTCCCCCTCACCTTTCCGCTAAGCCTTCTGGCAAAATTCTTTAAGGGAGTCTCGCGAATGGCAAAGGTCGCTTTCATCGGCATGGGCGTCATGGGCTATCCCATGGCTGGGCATCTGAAGGTCAAGGGTGGTCACGACGTCATCGTCTACAACCGCACCGCCGCCAAGGCCGAAGCCTGGGCAAAACAATATGACGGCAAGTTTGCTGCAACGCCTGCCGCGGCCGCTGAAGGCGCAGACTTCGTCTTCACTTGCGTCGGCAACGATGACGACCTGCGTTCGGTTACAATAGGAAAGGACGGCGTACTGTCAGGCATGAAGGCTGGCTCTATTCTGATCGACAATACGACCGCAAGCGCCGAAGTCGCCCGCGAACTGG
>JAGWJK010000486.1 GCA_028865845.1 Rhizobiaceae bacterium | reverse complement strand
GCCTATATCAACTGCCCGATGGACAAGGACCAGTACGAGGCCTTTATCGACGCCCTGCTGAATGGCCCCAAGGCGGAGTTCAAGGATTGGGAGCACGTGCCCTATTTCGACGGCTGCCTGCCGATCGAAGTCATGGCCGAACGCGGGCGCGAGACGCTGCGCCACGGACCGATGAAGCCGATGGGGCTGACCAATGCCCACAATCCCACCGTCAAGGCCTATGCGGTGGTACAGCTACGCCAGGATAATGCGCTCGGGACGCTCTACAACATGGTCGGTTTCCAGACGAAGCTGAAATACGGCGCGCAGGCGGAGATCTTCCGGCTGATTCCCGGCCTGGAGAATGCCGAATTCGCACGGCTCGGCGGCCTGCACCGAAACACCTATATCAATTCGCCCATTTTGCTCGATCCGTCGCTGACGCTGAAGTCGCGTCCGGGCCTGCGTTTCGCTGGCCAGATCACCGGTTGCGAAGGCTATGTCGAGAGCGCCAGCATCGGCCTGCTGGCTGGCCGCTTTGCCGCTGCGGAGCGCAAGGGCCTGTCGCTATCCCTGCCCCCCGCCACCACCGCGCTTGGCTCGCTCCTCAACCACATTACCGGCGGCCACATCGTTTCCGATGAGGAGCCCGGAAAGCGATCCTTCCAGCCGATGAACATCAATTTCGGGCTGTTTCCGGAGCTGGAGCCTGGCTCGATCGTCAAGCCGGAAGGCGTGAAGCGTTTCCGCGGCAAGGATAAGACGATCATGAAGCGGCAGCTCGTGGCCAAGCGGGCCCTGGCGGATTGCGCCGCCTGGCTCGGGGTCGAAGCCCCGGTTCTTGCCGAAGCCGAAAGCGCCTGAATTCGATCAGGCCTTCGTCGCCGGATGATGGCCGGCCGAAGGCTCGCTGTCGTTACCGGCGACATAGTTGCCGAGCAGCCAAAGCGACACTTCCGCAGCTTCGGCGGGGGTGGCAAACTCGAAGGTGCCGTTATGATGCGGCGCATCCAGAAAATCGACCGTCAGACCCCGGCCCGTGCCGGAATCATGCGCTCGCACCCTGCCCGGCTGGATCAGATGGCAGGCAAAATGGTTGCGCAGATTGCGCATGAAGCCTGCCTTGTTGTCATGCAGACGCACGAACAAAGCCTGACCATTCGCGGTCATATGCAGCTGCCGGATCGCTTCCGTCGGAAAGGCGCGGCCGAATTCGAGGATGGCGAGGCCCGTATCGTGCAAGCCGTCCTCCTTGTTCTGCGACGCCATACGCGTAGCCACGAAGGCGAAAAAGATCACGATGGCGAAAATCACACACCAGACGATAATGCCCACAGCGGCTCTCCCAGAATGCGTGCAAAGGGTCAGACTTGTCTTTCCCTAGCCCACGAGGCTTGCGCGAGCTTGGTCCGAAGCTAAAACCTCTTGCGGCTCGCCGCAAATGCCATGCGCATCTGCCGGCGCCATTGCGGCTGCGCCATGGACTGGTCGAACAGCCTCGCGCCCAGCGCCTGCGCCCGCTTCAGCACGGGTTCGGCCAACACCACCGGCAGGAAAGCGGGGAAGACCGCCGGCGCAACGTTAACCGCTGCCCGCGCTTTCGACAGATGCTCCCGGCCAAGTCCCGCAAAGGCGTCGATTGCCGCCGAGATGCGCGGCGCATCCTTGCCGGCAAGAAAAGCATCGCGATCGAGTCCGGTTGCGGTCAGGATCTCCAGCGGCAGATAGACCTGCCCGCGGCGCCGGTGCAGCGGCATCAACAGCAGCATACCGGCAATGGCCTGCGCGACGCCGGCGTGACCGGCAGCCTCCGCCGAGCCTCTCGCTTCCTCCGGCGACAGGATCAGACTTGCGAGCTGGATGAGCGCCGACGCCGTTTCGCCGGCATAGCCCTCCAGCGTGCCGCGTGTTTCCATCGGATCGTCGTAGAGATCGAAAATGCGTGCATCGATCATGTCGATCAGCGTCTGTCGCGGCAGGCGATGCTGCTCGATCGTAGCCAGCAGCTCCGCCGCAATCGGATTGGCGGCGCTCGATCCGTGAGCCTGCCCCTCGAGCAGATCGCGCCAGTATTGCATGCGCACCTCGCCCGGCAGCGGCTCGTGCACGAGATCGCGAATGCGCGCGAGTTCGGCATTGAAGGCATAGAGAGAGGCGAGAGCGCCGCGCTTGTCCTCCGGCGCCAGCAGGCAGGCGAGATAGCGGTCACGGTCGGTGTCGCGAAGCGTCGCCAGGCAAAGTTCCTGGTTGCTACGAGGCGCAGCTGCTGTGGTCATGCCGGAACCCGATCCTCGTCAAACAGCGATCAGTGCGGCTGCGACCGCGCGCGATTCGGACAACATGATGTTGAACGTGCGCACGGCAGCACCGGTGCTCATCGGATCGGAGGAAATCTGCTTGGCGCGCAACGCGGCCTTCAGCTCGGCCGGCAACGGACGCAATTCCGTACCGGTGCCAACCAGAAGAACCTCGATCTGCGCAGCCTCGTCGAGCACTTTCTGAAAACGCGCCGGCGTCAATGCGTCTCCCATGCTCATATCCCAGCCGTAGATGCCGGATGGAAGGCAGAGCAGCGAGCCGCGATGCGACATGTCGGCAAAGCGGAAGCCGCCATTGCCGTATGCGTCGATCGGTGCGCGGCCGGGAAAATGCGCGTTCCGGATTTCTATGCCTTTTGCCACTCTGTCACACCGCTGGTTTACTTGATTGCACGCCGCCGGCAGAGCCCTGGTTTTTGCCGCCGGCCTGGAACTTGTCCGGACGCAGCTTGAACACGATCAGCACGGGCGCTGCAATATAGATTGACGAGAAAGTGCCGACCGCAACACCGAAAAGCAGCACGAAAGTGAAGGAACGGATCACCTCGCCGCCGAAAATATAGAGCGCCAGGAGCGCCAGCAAGGTCGTCGCGGAGGTGAGCACCGTGCGCGACAGCGTCTGGTTGATCGAGGCGTCGATCAGGATCGGCAGCGGCATCTGTTTGTAGCGCTTGAGGTTCTCGCGCATGCGGTCATAGACCACGATGGTGTCGTTCAGCGAATAGCCGACAATGGTCAAAAGCGCGGCAATGCCGGTCATGTTGAATTCCATGCCGGTCAGCACGAAAAGACCGAGCGTCAAAATGACGTCGTGCAATGTGGCGACGATCGCGCCGACGGCGAACTGCCACTCGAAGCGCAGCCAGATATAGATCAGGATAGCCGCCAGCGCCGCCAGAACCGCCAGCGATGCCGTCGCGGTGATCTCACCGGAGACGGAAGGTCCGACGACTTCGACGCGCGAGAAATCGTAATCCTTGCCCAATTCCTCCCGCACGAGGGTGACGGCGGACTGCTCAGCATTTTCGCCACCGTCCTGCGCGTGAACCCTGATCAAGGCGCTGAGCCGGTCGTCCACCCGCTCGACCTGGACGCTGCCGGGAATGACGTCCTGGAGCCGCGACTGGATATCGACGGGATCGGCAAGCCCCTGCTTCGCGCGAACCTCGATGATCGAACCGCCGGTGAAATCGATGCCGAGATGCATGCCGACCACGGCGAAAGCCAGGAGAGTGACAACCGACAAGGCCGCCGAGATCGTGAAGGTGTAGCGCCGGATGCCCATGAAACGAATGTGGGCACCGTCGAAGATGCCGCTGCGCACGCCTGCGAGCAAGACGCGCGGCTTGCGATGTGAAATCCACATGTCGACCAGGGACCGCGTGACGAAGCAGGCGGTAAAGAACGTCGTAAAGGTACCGATGATCATGGTCGCGGCAAAGCCACGCACCGCGCCGCCGCTGACATAGAAGAGGATAGCCGCCATGATCAACACGGTGACATTGGCGTCAATGACGGTCGCCGCAGCCCGATTGAAGCCATGGCGCAGCGCGTCGACCAGCAGATGCGTCTGGCGCTCCTCCTCCCGTACGCGCTCATAGACCAGCACATTGGCGTCGAGGGCGATGCCGATGATGAGAACGATGGCCGCAATGCCTGGCAGCGTCAGCGTGACACCCAGCAGGCCCATGATCGCCAGCACCATGATCAGATTGATCATCAGCGTGATCGTCGCAGCCACACCAAGCAAACCGTAAAAGCCGATCATCAGGGCAGCGACGAAAATCGCAGCGACGATGCAGGCGATGACCGCGGAGCGCATGGTCTCGCTGCCAAAACCCGGCTTTATCGTCCGTTCCTCGACGGTCGTCAGCGTCGCGGGCAAGGGACCGGATTTCAACATCACCGCCAGATCCTGTGCGCCCTGTGCAGTGAAGTCACCGGGAATATCGACGCCGCCGCTGGTGATCGCCTGTCTCAAAGCCGCCGCCGACAGCACCTGATCGTCCAGCACGACGACGATGATCTTGCCGAGATTTGCCTGGGTCGCCTGCGCAAAGCGGGCACTTGCATCCGGCTTCAGCGTCGCGGCGACCGTACCGTCATTCTTTTGCGTGTCCGAGGTCGCGATGGCGTCGGCGATATCGATATTCGACAGCATCCATTGTTTCTGGACGAGATAGCCGACCGGCGGATCATCTTCGGAAAATAGCACCTCCGATCCGGCCGGCGGACGCCCGTTGATGGCATCCTGCACCGGCATGGAGGTATCGACCAAACGGAAGCTGAGCTTTGCCGCCTGGTTCAGCAAATTCT
>JAGWJK010000485.1 GCA_028865845.1 Rhizobiaceae bacterium | reverse complement strand
GCGATGACCTTCTGTTCGACGACGTTCTCTGGGTCGACAATGCCAAGCGCGACCATTTCGACTTCATGACCAAGATGCGCGACCGCGGCATCGAAGTGGTGGAGATGCACAATCTGCTGGCCGAGACGGTTGCGATCCCCGAGGCTAAGAAGTGGATTCTGGACAACCAGGTGGTCGCAAACCAGATCGGTCTCGGTCTTCTCGATGAAGTGCGGTCGTATCTGGAGGGGCTTTCGAACCGGGATCTGGCCGAAACCCTGATCGGCGGCCTGTCGACCTTCGAGTTTCCCGAAAGTGTCGGTGGCGAGCAATTGGCGCTGATCCGCGATGCGGCCGGCGTCAACGAATATCTGCTGCCGCCGCTGCCGAATACGCTCTACACCCGTGACACCACCTGCTGGATCTATGGCGGCGTCACCTTGAACTCGCTCTATTGGCCGGCGCGCCACGAAGAGACCATCCTCACCACCTCCATCTACAAGTTCCATCCCGACTTCGCCGGCAAGGTCAATGTCTGGTGGGGCGACCCGACCAAGGATTGGGGCCTTGCGACCATTGAAGGCGGCGATGTCATGCCGATCGGCAAGGGCAATGTCCTGATTGGCATGAGCGAGCGCACGTCCCGTCAGGCGATCAGCCAGGTGGCGGCCGCACTGTTCGAAAAGGGCGCTGCCGAACGCGTCATCGTTGCGGCGATGCCGAAGCTGCGTGCGGCCATGCACCTCGATACGGTCTTCACCTTTGCGGACCGCGATTGCGTGCTGCTCTACCCGGACATCGTCAACAATATCGATGCCTTCTCCTACCGGCCCGACGGCAAGGGCGGCGTCGAACTTCACAAAGACAAGGGTTCCTTCGTCGAGACGGTGCGCGATGCACTCGGTTTGAAGGCCATGCGCGTCGTCGAGACGGGCGGAAACGACTACATGCGCGAACGCACCCAGTGGGACAGCGGCGCCAATTTGGTCTGCGCTTCGCCAGGCGTCGTCTATGCTTACGATCGCAATACCTACACCAACACTCTGCTGCGCAAGCAGGGCATCGAGGTCATCACGATCACCGGCGCCGAGCTTGGGCGCGGTCGCGGCGGCGGTCATTGCATGACATGCCCCATTGCTCGCGATGCGGTCGATTATTGATCATTGGCTTGGATATCGGCCTCCCGGCCCCATCACTACACCCGGCAATGCTCCTTCAGCGTTGCCGGGCAATTGCCCAGAAGGAGAGTGCGGCAACCATGCCGCAAGCGGCACATGATGCATAAAGGACATATTGCGACGCCAGTGCAAAAGGCCCGACCGGCGCGTCCATAAGCACCAGATAAGGCGGGACCAATCCGACGACTGCGCCGACGAGCGCGTAGACCCAGCCGCTTTCACGGTTGAACCACCTGAAAGCCAGCCACGCCGGTATTCCGACGACGACGGTGATGGCGACTGCGGCAAGATAGGTCACCACCAATATTGCGATGACGATCGAGAGGTCATTTTCGGTAAATGGGGAAAGCGGGCCGCCGATAAAAGAAATCAACAGATACGGCACGGGAAACGTCAGGACCGCAACAAAAGGTGCGACGATCATCCCGATCGATCCCCACCGCACCGTCGAACGGCCCGGTCCGAGCAACGCGATACAATAATTCACGACCATCCTGATCACCCTGCTCATTGCTTCGCTCCCAAGCGCTGCGGCAGGTATCGACTATTCCAGATGCTCCATGGCGCCAATTGCGCGCGGTTAACGCGTGTTGGGTCGGGCGTTTGACCAGGGCGTCAGTGCCCGTCGGGCGGGACGGCTTCCTTCGAAATCCCGGCGGTCAGGTTCTTGCGATAGAAGATGAAGATGCCGGCGAGCACGATGATGGCCGAGCCGATCAGAACCTGCGCGTCCGGCACGTCGCCGAAGAATATGAAGCCCAGAATGATGGCCCAGATGAGAAGGCTGTATTGCAGCGGGGCGAGCAGCGATGCCGGCGCGAGTTTCAGCGATCGCGTTATCAGCATATGCGCGCAGCCGGCCACGATGCCGAGCGCCAGCATCGCGACAAGATCGAGCCCAGACATGGAACGCCAATCTCCGATGCTGAGCACAATACCCGTGATCAACGCCGCGACGGTCTGCAGGGTGACAAGCGTTGCATCGCTCGTCCCGCGCAGGCGCCGGCTGAGCACGAGCGTCATGGAAAAGGCGAGGCTACCCACCAGACCGAAAATCGATGGCCACGACAATATGGCCGCAGACGGCCTGAGCGCAATTACCACTCCCGCAAAGCCGACCAGTACCGCCAGCCAACGCCGCCATCCCATCGTTTCGCCGAGGAACACATGGGAAAACGCAGCCACATAGATGGGACCAGCCATATAGAAGGTCATGACGTCGGCAAGCGGCAGATAGGCAACAGCGGCATAGAACAGGCCAACATCGGCGGTCGTCAGGACGACGCGCAGGATCTGCAGCGGGACGCGTTCGATATGAAACAACGCCGCACCGCCCTGGCGTGCGACCAGCGGTGCGAGAATGACGAAGGAACCCAGCGAGCGCACCACCAGCACCTGGCCGACCGAGAAGCTCGCGACCAGCCATTTGCCCATGGCATCGTTCAGCGAAAACATGAAATCGCCGAGCAGCATGAGAAGCACCCCGATGACCACGACATTCCCGGAAAAACGGGCCATGCTGACATTCATGATGCTTCCCCCACAGAACTATATTTCAGCCCCGCCTTTAGCGCCTTTTGATGTGATTTCACAAGGTGGGCTCAAAGACCGTCCGTTCGCGGCTTCGAAAAAGATGCCCGTCGGCATGATCACACCCTGGCGCGTTCCATTGCGGTTTTGCGGACCATGTTCCATCGGTCGAGTTCAAGCAGGGCATCCGGAAGGGCGCGATGAACCGCGGATGCTTTCGCCCCACTGTTCCTGATGATTTCTTCGACCAGCGCCGATATCTGCGGCTCAGCGAATTTTGCTCCCATGAATTCGCGCGCCGCGGCAAGGAAAGCGTCATCTGACTTTTCGAGCCTAAGAGCGTGGCGCGGAAATCCCGCGGCCCGCAGCAGGACACTCAACCACTTTCCATCCCAGGAGGGTGCACTGGCGTAAAGCTGATGGCCTGACAGCACATCCATCATTTCGCCCGCGATTTGTTCGGGCAATACGCCTTCAGCCTCCAGACGTTCCCTCGATATGCCGTGGATCGCTTCCGCCTCGGATGACCAATCTGTCCAGTCGGCCGCAGGCCTAATCATCGAAGAGCGCGAAAGGCCATCCTGGAACACCCACGCCACCTCTATCGGAAAGCTCTTCTTGCTGAGCGAGGATGCCTCGAAATCAAGGAATACGATCATGCGTCATCCGTTGCCAGTGTCAGGGCCGCAGCGTCGAAAACCACGTCGATACCCTTAACAGGCACAGGCCCCAGTGCCGAGTGCCGGCGAAGAGGTCGGCCTGAAGATCGCGCCGGAAAACATTCATTTCTTCGATCAGGCCGGTGCGTCCGTGCTTTCCTGAGACAGAATCCGAACGGCTGACATCGATCGTTAAAACAGCTGAGCGGAACCCGGTATGAAAGTCAAAACAATGACATTCAGGTGATTTTTAGTAACGATCTCCAGTAGATTAGTCCCACCCGAAATGCTACG
The DNA here is from genome assembly GCA_028865845.1 of Rhizobiaceae bacterium. Taxonomy (GTDB): domain Bacteria; phylum Pseudomonadota; class Alphaproteobacteria; order Rhizobiales; family Rhizobiaceae; genus Rhizobium. The sequence continues at coordinate 975 of JAGWJK010000485.1, read as the reverse complement.
TTCCAGCGAGATATTTTCGGAGGAATGCCATGTTCAGAGCTGGTACGAAATATCGACATCTCGTCCACAACGCCGGTTGCGCGTGTGCGGTTCCCGGTCTTCAGCAGCGATCCCGCTATCTCAGCGAATATTCGCGACGAAACTTCCTGGCCGGTCTCGGATCGGTTGCGGTCGCAGGGGTTATGCCTGGTGTGGCGAGAGCGCAGGCAGCAGCACCGCCTTCCAAAGTCCTGCTGAAACAGGTCCGGCTGTTCGACGGCAAAGCCGATGCGCTGCAGAGCGGCGCGCAGGTGCTGGTCGAAAACAACAGGATCGTGGCCATCGACGCCGCGAATAATCCTCCACCAGAAGATGCAACAATCATTACTTGTAACGATCGCGTCTTGATGCCCGGCATGATCGATGTGCATTGGCACGCGATCTACGCCGCGGTTCCATTGCAGGTTCTGATGACGGGCGATCCTGGCATCATCTTTGCCGCTTCCACCGCCGAAGCCGAACGCACGTTGCTGCGGGGGTTCACCACCATTCGCGATCTGGGCGGCCCGGCCTTCACCTTCAAGCAGGCGATCGACACCGGGATTATCCCGGGGCCACGCATCTTTCCCTCTGGGGCAATGATCACGACGTCGGGCGGCCATGGCGACCTGCGCATGCCGTTTGAAATTCCCGCAAGAGAGGGCCAGCTCAGCCTCAGCGAATTGATGGGAAGTGCCGCCATCGCGGACGATGTCGGCGAGTTGAAGCGTCGGATACGCGAGCAGCTTCTCCAGGGCGCATCACAGGTCAAGATCGTCGGGGGAGGTGGGGTTTCGTCTCCGCGCAGTCCGCTCGACATGACCACTTTCAGCGAGGACGAAATTCGGGCTGCGGTGGAAGTCGCGCAGGACTGGAACACTTACGTCACCGTCCACGCCTATGCCCCCAACACCGTCCAGCGCGCCATCGCCGCAGGCGTGGCCTGTATCGAACATG
>JAGWJK010000484.1 GCA_028865845.1 Rhizobiaceae bacterium | reverse complement strand
CGCGTCCCACCGGAAACTTGAATCGTTGCGACACCGATGCGCGGAACCGCTCGATCTCTGCGCTCTGGTCGCGGTGCATACATTGTCTCCACGCAGGTTCGCCGAATTTGAGAGTGTAACCTGCAGGAAATCAAAATGGCATATCGAAATCGCAAGTCTATCGGTTTGCACAGCAGGGGCCCGCGACAGAGGGCTCCCGCCGATCAACACCTCTTTGGCGCCTGTTTCTGTGACCGTTCGTACGGGTCCATGGCTCGCTATGATGACGGCAAAACAGGAAGCGGCCGCTCACCGCTTCCTGTACCCGCCACGATTTCAGCGGGATCATTTTCGGGTGGTCACTTTGCGGCAGCGGCTCGTTCGATGACAGCTGCAACGTCTTTCGGATGGGAGAGCATGGCGACGTGACTGGCTGGGATAGTCGTCGTATCGGCATGGATCGTTTTTGCCATCGTCGCCTCCAGCGTCGGCGGGATTGCACGGTCGTTTGATGCGACGATGTACCAGGACCGTTTGCTATGCCACGCCGCGGCGCTGATGTTGCCGCCAAGCGACTTCACGCTGGTGGGGGCCTGTGCCGCATAAAGCAGGGCCTTTTCGCTCGCCGTGACATCCTGCGCGAAATCCTCGAACACGCCTTTCTGCGTTAGTTTGAGAAAGCCCTCAGAGTCGGGCCGAACCTCCGCAGCCATCGGCGGCGCCTGAACCGACGCGCTCAACGAACCGGCTGACTGACCCGCATCCGGGGCGAAAGCCGCGACATAGACCAAACCGGAAACTTTGGGATCATTGCCGGCTTCCGTGATAACCGCCCCACCGTAGGAGTGGCCGACTAATATTATCGGGCCTTGCTCCAATGCGATCGCACGCCTGACGGTCGCAGCATCGTCCGCGAGCGACGTCAGAGGAAGCTGAACGGCGACCACGTTGAAGCCCTTGGCGTTGAGCAGCGGGATGAGCTTCGACCAGCTCGAGCCATCAGCCCAGGCACCGTGCACCAGAATGATGTTCTTTACGGAGTTGTTGGGAGCAGAAGCCGCGACCGCGGTCAATGGCAGGGAAAGGGTTGCGAGCAAGGCGACAGCAACAGTCGACAATTTGAATGGACTTAACCTGGGAAACATTCTGTTCGTTCCATGTGAAAGTGGGAATGACACCGGCGCAGCCTCTAATATACGACCGGTGAGCGCGGTCCCTGAACGCGCCTACGGTTTTTTGTACAAAGCTGTTGTTTTTTAAAACAAAGCACCGCTTGATGTGCCGGCCAGTGCCCGCGCCGGCGGATGTCAGGACACTACCCATCCTCTTAGGCTGAAGCTTATGCGGCTCGCGAACAACTGCAGGCCGTGTAGCCTCCGGAAAAAAGCCTGCCGATCTTCATGCCGATGCGCTCGGGGATTTCCAGAATGTTCCCGACGTTCAAATCGCGAGCGATCGCAATGGAGACTTGTGCGCAGATCACAGCGTCTTCTGCTGCGTTGTGGTGAGCGAAACTCAAACCGAGATGCTCAGCCAAGACATTCAGCTTATGCGAGATGAGCTGCGGCCAGACCCTCTGTGCCATTTTAACGGAGCACAGGTACGAGAACTCCGGGTACGGCAATCCATACCGGTCAAGCGAGGATCGCCACACGCTGAAATCGAAGGCGGCATTGTGAGCGATCATGGTTGAGCCGTGAAAAGCGTCGGCAAACTCGTCCATCACCCCTGGAAATTCCGGAGCATCTTCGACGTGCTCGGGCCGAATGCCATGGATCGCGACATTAAAGGAAGAAAACCGCATATCCCGCGGCCGGATGAGGCGCTCCTCGATGCGGACAACCCGGTTATCCTCAATCCATGCCAGCCCGACGGAGCAGGCGCTTCCGCGCTGTTCATTCGCAGTTTCGAAATCGATGGCTATAGTCTTCAAAGCAGTCGCTCAATTGATCTGTGTCCCACTTAGCAGGACGCAGCCTGCCGCTGAAGCCCTTCCACGTGGCGCGCTGACATTCATGACAATGCGATGCAATCTGGCTGCTTGCATATTAGATATTTCAACTCGTTAATATTATACGGTTTTCGCCATGATGATGACCAGATTACGTGGTCTTCGATGCCCCACATCATTGGGGACGACTGATTGGCATGAACTGGATCAATCGTTATATCGACCATCCTCTTTTGGACGGCGCGGCGGCAAGCTTGCGAAAATGGCATGCCTATACAGGCCTGCGACCCGCCGGGCTGGAGCCTGCATGGAACATCCTGGTTCTCTTCTTTGTGCTCGTGATGAGTGGGCGCTTCCTTCAGGGCTATGCCCTCATTTTGTCCGTTGCCGCGATCATCATGCTGGCCTTGCCATCCGCGGCGCGGCTCGTCTCGGAACTATGGGGCGACGGAAAGACTTATGGAGCGCGAGAATACAAAGCGCTCAGAGCGCGCGCCCTTTCCAACCGCGAAACGCAATGGACGCTTCGGCTGATGGTGCTCATCGCTGCTGCGTGCCTGCCCTTCTTTGCCCACATCACCGATCCGACCGGTGCAGCCTTTATGCTCGGCGCCAGTCTCTGGTTCGTTCTCACTGTGCCTTTCAAGGTTTACCTGGACGCGGCCGAGCCACCAACGCCCGGTAGCGGCGATCGCGCATTTCGTGGTCAGATCCAGTTCGGCTGACGCCTTGCGAAGAAAACCGGATGTTTTTGAAGGGGCTTAGCGGCCCCTCTGACAAAGTGCTTGGGAACCAATTCGATCGGATTCCGTTACCGTCGCATCAGACGAAAAGGAGATCCCCATGCTTTACTACGCCCTGGTATTTCTCGTTGTGGCACTGATTGCCGGTGTGCTTGGCTTTGGCGGCATCGCAGGGGCTGCGGCCTCGATCGCACAGGTTCTGTTCTACATCTTTCTGGTATTGTTCGTGGTCTCGCTTGTCCTGCGCTTAATGCGCCGGGTTTAGAAGCCGCGGACAACACTCGTAATCCCTAAACCCGACGCTGCGACGTCGGGTTTTTTATTTCGTACCGCCGCGTTTGGTGCATCAAACGAGAAAGGCCGCCCAATCAAGTGGGCGGCCATACATATTAGAGACCCGACCCGGCGGAAGGTTACTTGGCCAGTGCAGCTTTTTCGATGACTGCGGCTACCTCCTTGGGAAACACGACCAGCGACGCGTGACTGCCTGGAACTTCGGTATTCTTGGCCTTGATCCGCGCCGCCATCATTCGCTGAGCTTCCGGAGCATTTACGCGGTCCTTCGTGCTGATGACGAAATAGCTCGGCTTGACGTGCCAGGCGGCTGTATCCACCGGCGCTTCGAATGCTGTGTGATTCAAAGGCAGCTGATTGGCAGCAAGTTTCTCGGCAATTTTCAGCGGCAATTCTGGGGCGACAAATTCGGGGAAGGTCTTTTGATCCAGATAGAGATTACCTTTGTCGTCAGGATGGATGGATTTCGCGCCGTCCGTTGCCGGCCCGGACTTGGAGAGTGAAGCCAGGGACTCACCGACGTCAGGGGCAAACGCCGATACATACACAAGCGACTTCACCTTCGGATCGTCGCCAGCTTCAGTGATGACAACGCCGCCCCAGGAATGGCCGACAAGAACAGTCGGACCGTTCTGGGCCGCCAGCGCCTTTTTGGTCGCTGCAACGTCGGCGGCGAGCGAGGTGAGCGGGTTTTCCACCAAAGTAACCTTGTAGCCTTTGGCGGTAAGAATGTCGGCAACAGGTTGCCAGCTTGTCTGATCGACGAAGGCGCCATGAACGAGGACAATATTGCGTGCCGCCCCCTTCGGAATTTCGCCTGCGCTGGCAGACGTGACAAGAGCCGCGCTGGCGAGCAGGGTTGCTGCCGCTGTCATGATGAGAGAACGCATTTCAATTTCTCCTCGAGGAATGTAATCGGTGGCCGCCTCCAAACGGAAAGCAGGCGTTTCAGCAAATTCGCGATCACGCGGTCACGACCGATTGCCAACCCGGGCCTATCGGCGTAAATGCTTGAAACCGAGAGCAATTTCGTCGTGTCGCTTGCATTTGAAACTAGAGGAAATCGTCTTGGTGCCCCATGACGGCAACAACGGAATTTTTGCTCCAGCGTCCGATACTCAGACGCCAACTGACCTGTTGTCGGATATTCTGCGCTTCGTGCAACTGAGGGGCGAGAGGGTCTTTACGACAGAATGCGCCGATGGATTTCATATCGTTTTTCAACCCAGTTCGGCATGTATCCACGTCGTCCAGGAAGGTGAGATCGATATCTACATCGAAGACGACCCACCGCTGCGATTGTCTCAGGGTGACGTCTTCGTGCTGCCACATCCAATCAGGTACGCCCTGGCTTGTCCGAGCAAAAGTTGGCGGAAAACCAAAAACGAACTTGAAATCGATGGGGCGGGCGTAAAGTTGGACGTGCTTCGAAATGGCGTCGGTCCAGTCGTCGCAAGGACCCTTAGCGCGACATTTCAGTTCGAAAACAGCGGCGGCTTGCAGCCCGCTCTGAGCTTGTTGCCGAACTATATTCATGTCGAGAGAGACATCCACAGGCCTGACGCGCCAGAGATAGCGGACCATTTCCTCGTCGAACCGGTCCTTCATCGCCTGGAACAGCGCGAAGCTCTCTTTCTTGTACTCGACGA
>JAGWJK010000483.1 GCA_028865845.1 Rhizobiaceae bacterium | reverse complement strand
GAGGCGATCAAGGCGAATGCCGAGGATGTCGGCACGAAATTTCCGGAAGAAGCCCGCAAGATCCATTACGGCGAGGCCGACGCGCGTGGCATCATCGGCAAGGCGACGCCCGACGAGGCCCAGGCGTTGGTCGAAGAAGGCATCGAGATCGCGGCGATCCCGACTTTGCCCGAGGATATCAATTGATGCCCGAGGGCGTCAGTCATCTTGCGATGTACAATTTCGGGCTGCATGTCGCGCCCTATGACAGCCCCGTGGTGGAGGGCTTCCGCCTGCGGGAATCTGCGAATTTCGAGGCGGCCATCCGCGCGCATGGCTTCCTCGGGCGCTCCGGCTATGACGGCGAGGCCGGGCCTCCATCCTGGGGCAAACAGGTATTTCCACGTTTCATTGAGGGCAGCGGCTTTTCCACGGCGCCATCCTCACTGTCGCTCTGGGCCGATATCGAAAGCCTGATGGCCTTTTCCTACAACGGTGTGCATGCCGACGCACTGAAGCACGCGCGCCACTGGAATGTGAAACAGCGCTGGCCGGCGTTGGTTTTGTGGTGGATCGATGGCGATATGACGCCCGAGTGGCGTGATGGTGTGCAGAGATTGGAGCGGCTGCACGATGAGGGGCCAAGCCCGCGGGCCTTCACGTTCAAGCAGGCTTATGATGTCTACGGCAATCCAGCGGCGATCGATCGCGATAAGATAAAGCGGATTGCGGCTGGAAATGCTGCCGGTCAGAGCGAGCTGTTGGCGCATGTCCTGACGTTGAAGGTGTAACGACGGCCTTATATCACGCCTCGCTGCAAGCAGGGAGAGACTTGATTACTCCGCGCGCTTTGCGAGCAGCATATAGTTGACGTCCATGTCCTTCGACAGGTTCCAGCGGTCCTGCAGTGGTGAATAGAAGACGCCGGTGCGGGCGATGATTTCCAATCCGTTTGTGGCGAGCGGCCTTTCGATCTCTTCCGGGCGGACGAGCTTTTCGTACTGATGGGTGCCGCGGGGCAGCCAGCGCAGGACATTTTCGGCGGCAAAGATTGCGAGTGCCGCGGCCTTCATGGTGCGGTTGATGGTGGCGACGAACATCAGGCCGCCGGGACGAACCATCTTGGCGCAGGTCGTCAGGAAAAATTCTACATCGGCGACGTGTTCGACAACTTCCATGTTGAGGACGATATCGAAGGTCTCGCCGGCTTCGGCTAGTTGCTCGGCGGTGACGGGACGATAGTCGACGGAGACGCCGGATGCCTTGGCATGCGTGGAGGCGATGCCGATGTTCTTTTCCGAGGGATCGGCGCCGACGACGACGGCACCCATGCGGGCGACCGGCTCCGACAGCAATCCGCCGCCGCAGCCGATATCGAGGACGCGCAGGCCTTCCAAAGGCCGGGCGCTTCTGGCGTCGCGGTCGAAATTCTCGCAGGCGCGATCGCGAATATAGCTCAGACGCACCGGGTTGAATTTGTGAAGCGGCTTGAATTTGCCGGTCGGGCTCCACCATTCCGCGGCCATCGCGGAAAATCGATCCACTTCGCTCTGGTCGATGGTGCTTTTCGCCGCTTCGCTCATGGTCTGGCTCCTTGGTCCGTTCCACTGTGAAGTCGGACGATCGCGGGCCGATGTCAAGGGCAGGATGGGCGGCGGCGTTAAGCGCGCCGCCGTTTCAAGCCGGAGAACACATCGGCGAGCAAGGCAAGCACGAAGGCGATCGTGCCGCAGAGGAAGATGATGCCGTAATTCTCACCGGTATGGATGAAGAGATAGGAATAGCCATAGCCGGCAAGTGCCTGGAACAGCGCGAAGGCTGTTGTCGCCCGGCTCCAGGCCGCGCGTTGGTCGACATGGCTATGCGGCAGGATCTCCTGGATGCGGCCGAGCACCAAAGGCACGATACCAGGTGTGAAAATGCCGAAGATGACGGTGGAGAGGCCGATCAGCAGCGGATTGCTGGTCGTTGCCAAAAGGCCGATCGCAATCGCCTGCAGCAATAGCGCGCCGCGATACCCTGCCGCAAAGCCGACGCGGTCGGCAGCGTAGCCTGCGAGAACCGGCCCGGTGATGGCGGCCACGCCATAGAGAACCCAATAGGCCGCGCCGATATCCGCGCCTTTGCCGAGTCCGCGCGAGATATAGTCGACAAGCAGCACCATCACGGGCACCAGGCCAAGGGCGTTGGCAGCATACTGGCCATATAGAATGCCCAGCGGCCAGCCGCTTTTTACCGGCGGATGATGGTGAGTGCCGGTTTGCGCTGGCTGCGGTGGCGGATTGCCGGCCGGCCAACCGAACCAGCTGACGGCTGTCAGGATCAATGACAGAACGCCGAGGCCGATCCAGGTTTCTTGAAGGCCGAGACGCAGCAGCGCGGGAACCAGCGTTCCGGAGGCGGCTATGCCGAGGCCAAGGCCGAGGAAGATCATGCCGCTGACAAAGCCGCGCCGGGCAACCGGAATGTGCGGCAGGATGCTGGTTGCGACAAGCACCATGATCGCGCCGCCGGAAAGGCCGGACAGGAAGCGCCAGACGAAGAACCAGGTCACCGAGACCGGGAAGGCGCAGGCAAAGAAGGCGGCGGTCGCGGCCAGCATGAGTAGCCGCAGTGAATTTCGATTGCCGAGGCTGGCGGCGATCGGCCGCCCGAGAAGAGCGCCTGCAAGGTATCCGGCGAAGTTTGCTGCACCCAGCGTTACGGTATCGCCGGCGGAAAACCAGTGAGCGTTGATCAGGGGCGGAATGAGCGGCGTGTAGGCGAACCGTGCGAGACCGATGGCGACCAGGCTACCGCAGAGGCCGGCGATGGTCGCATACCAGGCCGAGCCGTTCAGGGCGGCCGGCTTGGTGGCGTGATTGGAATGGGCTTGTTGGTGTGAGGGGGTGGACATGGGCGCAAAGCTTCTCTGTTCGGAGCGGCGTCGCCGCTTCCGATTGGCTGTTCTTGTGAAAATGAAAAGGGAGTGGCGGGCTGTTTATCCGTCCGGCTTCGTGGCCGGCATCGGCCAGGGCAGGTTCAGCAGGGTCATCACCGGCCGCACGATCCCGTTCAGCAACTCACGCTCGGGACGAATCCGCACCAGGGCACGCAGGCCGAACTGTGTGGAAAGCAGCAGTTTCGCTAGATCTTCTGCCGGTTGGACGGAGGAAATCTCGCCGCTTGCCTGGCCTGCCTTGATGGATCGTAGGAAGAATGCTTCGAGTTCGATCGTTTCATCGGCGACCGCGCCGCGCATCGCCGGATCATCCGCCCTTGCCTCCAGCGCCGTATTGACCAGCATGCAACCGCGATGTTGGACATCCGCCAGGGAAAGCTCGACAAGCTCATCGAAGAAACCGACGATGACGAGACCCGGCGGGTAGGCACCTTCCAGCCGCCTCATCCGGGCATGCATGGTACGATCGAGGTAGTGTTCCAAGGTCTTAAGAAACAGGCTGTGCTTGTCCCCGAAGGCATTATAGAGGCTCGCATGCGTCAACCCCATCTGCTCGGTAAGGTCGCGCGTCGAGGTCGCCTCGTAGCCTTTGGTCCAGAATATCTCGGCCGCGGCCCGGAGGACGGCGTCCTCGTCGAATTGCCTGGGTCTTGCCATGGGATGCTTCTTTCTGCTCAGGCTGACGGCCTAATATCTGTTCTAGAGCAATTGCTCCAGAACAGATATAGAGCGAATGCTCCAAAATAACAAGATGCGCGGCCGATTCTGTTGCTGAACCGGCCATCCGGCCTCAAGACGCGCCGCGCCTCACATAAAAAATTCACGAACGCATATCTATCGCCGTCGACCAATATGCCTTTAAATCACAAGCAAATCTGCGCTGCGTCTAAAGAGGTTTCGATGCGATCGTTTGTCCGTTCTGCCGTGATTGCCGTTTCCGTTCTCTCTGCCACCACCGCTTTTGCCGGAGAAAGCAAGGGATTTCACCTGACGATCGACGGCACGGATGTGGACATCAATCCCGGGGACAGCCTCGATGTGCCGTTGAAGGACGGACATACGGTGAAGGTCGCGCTGCAGCGCAACGATACCGTCAGCTTCAGCGGCGACAAGTTTTCCTTCGACCACGATGGCCAGTATTCGGTCGCAAAGAGCGACCTCGGTGGCGGCATCGTGCAATATGCGCTGATCACCTCGATCGGCACCGGCGTGATCGTCCAGGAATACAAAGGCATGAATCCCGCGCCGTTCACCGACCTCATGCTGCAGCAGATGGTGCAGGAAGGTGTTGCCGCCGGCGCGAAGATCGACAAGCAGCCGCTGGAAGAGACGCTGATCTCGGGTCAGGTGCTGAAAGGCGTCAAGGCTGAAACCACCTCCTCGAACGACGTCATGGATTATCAGGTCGCCGCCGTCGGCCGGCCGGATGGCGGCATTATCGTCGCGACCTTCATCAACAAGGAAAACGTCGACAAGGAAGGCGCGATCGTCGACAAGCTCTGGTCGAGCCTGAAAACGGATTACTAAGCGCGCATTCGCAGGTCGGCATAGCCCGCCGTTGCTATTGCACCTGCCTCTCAAAGTCGCTAAGAGACGCCCGCATTGAGATCAGGCTTTTCCGGGAATTGCACCGGAAGGGCGGTTTTGCATGCCGGGCTTATAGCGTTTCGGCCGCCCGGCGCTGAGACTGGTAGAGGCAC
>JAGWJK010000482.1 GCA_028865845.1 Rhizobiaceae bacterium | reverse complement strand
CAGATATTCCAGACAACAGTCACAACATAGGCGAGCAGCACGATGATAAACGCCGGAAGCAGCGCGACATAGGCGGAAATATGCCTCTTTCGCCTGGTCGCGGTCTTTCCGGCAGCCCTGGGGACGGCTGCAATGGCAGTATCAGGGGTGGTCATGAATTCGGTTCCTCCTCGGCATCATGGAACTCGGCGGCAGGCCAGGCCTGCCGCCGCATGGATGTCAGATGAGGCTCACTTCGCCTGATCGATGACCTTTGCGAACTGCTCGGCGAACTGATCGGACGTCATGCTCGGGGTTGTCCAGTACTGGGCGATCAAGTCGCCTTCGGACTGAACGATATCCTGAGGCGTCAGGACGTCCGGAGCCAGGATCTGACGGGTCGGATCCTTGAGCGCGTTCAGGCCCTTCTGGGCACATGCGTCGAGCTTGGTCGTATCGACATCAAGACGAACCGGAACGGAGCCCTTCTTCGAATTGAAGGCAAGCTGGCCTTCCTTCGACATTATGACGGTGGCAAGCAGCGTCTGGGCGTCGGTTGCAGCCTTGTCCTTCAGGACCGGGAAGACGAAGATGTCGCCGCCCATCATGAAGTTGGATTCACCCGGTCCGAGGATGCAGCCGAAATCCTTGTCAGCAACCATGCCGGCATGGATGAATTCGCCCTTGGCCCAGTCGCCCATGAACTGAATGCCGGCCTTGCCGTCGACCAGCATGCCGGTTGCGACGTTCCAGTCACGGTTCGGGCTGCCTTCGTCCTGATAGTTGCGCAGCTTGGCGAAGACTTCCGCCACGTGCTTGAACTTGTCGGACTTGACGGAATCCGTGTCGAGATCCTTCCAGACCTTGGCATAGAGATCCTTGCCGCCTTCGCCGAGAAGGATGGCATTGAACATCGACTGCAGCTGCCACGGCTGACCGCCGACCGCGATCGGAATCAGGCCTGCCGCCTTGATTTTGTCGAGTGCGGCAAACATTTCATCCCAGGTCTTCGGCTCTTCGGTCACGCCGGCCTTGGCAAACACGGCCTTGGAATAGAACAGCCAGTTCTGGCCGTGGTCGTTGATCGGCGCACCGTAGATGTGGCCGTTATACTGGATAGCACTGTAGAAAGCCGGGGTCAGTACCGATTTCCAATCCTGCTGCTGAGCAAGATCGTCGAGCGGACGCAGCAAGCCCTGCTGTGCCAGGTCGTTCATCTGCGTGCCGGTATTGAACTGCATCGCCGTTGGCGGGTTGCCGCCGATGATGCGGTTGATGCCGATCGGACGGGCGGTCGAGCCGGATCCCGCGATCGCGGTATCTACCCACTGGCCGCCAGCCGCATTGAATGCATTGGCAAGTTCTCGCACGGCAGCGGATTCGCCGCCTGAGGTCCACCAGTGCAGGACTTCGGCTTTCTTACCATCAGCCTGAGCGCCGGTAACGCCCACTGCGACCAGCGCAGTTGCGCCCACCAATGCCATTAACAATCCACGCATATGCTCCTCCTCCTTTTATGGCGTCCTGATGACACCTGTAGTTTCAGCCGCCGCGGTCTTCAGACCGTCGGGTGCCGAATGCTGTCGTCCTCCATCGACTGCGCGCCGGGCCTCCGTTCCCGACGACGAACGGCAATGCTTCCTCGGCATTGCCCGTTCGTTCTACATGCAGCCTGGGGACTGCCGATTCCCTCTATAACTCAGCCTATACGAAACGTCCCTCTTTAATTGTACGCGCTATCGGGTCCGGCCGGCCGCAGCTGCTGTGGATCGCAACCACCTTGCGCGACTGCGCCGAACGCTCGAATGCCGTCATCACCTCCAACGCATGGAAGGCCAGCTCCGACGATACGCGATGCTGCCGTCCGGCGCGAAGAGAATCAACCATTTCCGCTGCGCCCAATCCGCGCAGTCCAAGATGACCCGGCACGCCTTCCGTGTAGGGGTGATCGACCGGGATCTCCTCCCAGGCTTCGCCCCCGTCACGAAACACTTCCACCTTACCGGTAAAGTTATTCGGGTCCGGTGTCACCATACTTCCTTCACTACCGTAAATTTCGATCTGGTTGTGCTTGTGCTCTATCACATCGAAGCTGGTCGCGATGGTGATGGTGGCGCCGCTATGGAACTCCATCACGCCGGTCAGATGCGTCGGCACCAGCACCTTGATCGTCTCGCCGCGGTGTGGATCGGTCTTTACCGTGCGCTCGATACGGGTGATCTTGGCCGATCCGAACACTTCCCGCACGGGGCCGAGCAGCGCGATCAGGTTGGTGACATAATAAGGGCCGACATCAAGCATCGGACCGCCGCCGCGACCATAGAAGAAGGCGGGGTTCGGATGCCAGTGCTCATGGCCGGGCAGAAGCAGCATCGCGGTCGCGGATACCGCCTTGCCGATGCGACCTTCGTCGAACAGCCGGCGCGTCAGCTGATGGCCGCCGCCAAGGAATGTATCGGGGGCACAACCGAGACGCAGGTCGCCGGCCCGTGCCAAAGACATCAGTTCCTCGGCTTCTGCCATGCTGATGCCCAGCGGCTTTTCCGAATAGACATGCTTGCCGGCCAGCAGTGCTTTCTTGCTGATGGAATAGTGCGACGCGGGTGTCGTCAGGTTGATGATCAGGCCGATTTCAGGATCGGCGAGCATGGCATCGAGCGAGACGGCTTCAAGGCCGAATTGCGCCGCGAGTTTCCTTGCCGGTTCTTCATAGAGATCGTAGATCGACTTGACGCGGATGAAGTCGAACATATGTAGCGTCGCGACATAGGTGGCGCTGATGTTGCCGGCGCCGACGATGCCAACTTTCATGGGTGTGGTGCTCATGGATACGGCCTTCAGGATATCGTGACGTTGAGTTCGGCAGCCGCGTCGCGCAGGTAGTTCATGCCGCGCCGCATTTCATCATCGAATTGAGGGGGCGCCTCGCGGAAATGCGTCCAGTGCGAGACGCCCGGTGCATCCTCTAGTTCCAGCGTGATCGGTCCCGAATCATAGGGAGGATTCCAGCTGAAGACCCAAATTGGCGATCCGAAAAAAGAGAGCCAGCGCGCACGTCATCCTCCCATGGAATGCTGCCGCTCGCAGCATGCGAAGCGCCCGTCCTCTTGCTCGCATTCCTTGTTGCCGGAGCTCCAACCCCTCCGGCCAGCAATTTGTAACGTTACGAATGATCGATAACGACAAAACTGTCAAGCGGCCTTTTGCGGGTCGCATCTGCTGAATTCTCCACCGTTTGACGAAATCGCAACGTTACGAATGAGTTCGGAAATTCGGTTTATGTATCGAGATGAGGGCGTCTTAGCTCGGAAGCGTCTGGCTGTTATGGTCGACGAATTCTGCCTGCACGACTTCGCGCAGATCGGCCAGATCGTCTCCGCCGATCGCGCGCAGCAACAGCGAGGCGAGACGCTCGCCGATCAGAAAGTTGGAATAGTAGAAGGCGGAGAGCGGCGGGTTGAAGAAATCGTGCAGCCTTGTACCGCCATAGGTGAGCAGCGCGAAGTCCTTGCCCGCCTCACGGCCGGCTTCACGCAGGCCCGACAGAAAACCGAGGGCGGCTTCTTCACTGGCAACGAAAGCACCCGATGCGTCGGGATGCCAGGCAACAATGTTCTTCGCCAGCTCCTGGCCGCTATCCGGCGTCGTTGCCACAAAATGGATGAGATTGTCGGGGACGTTGAGGTGCCGCGCCGTAAACGTCTTGCTCCAGCCTTTGACGAATTGCAGGCTGTAGGTGAACTGGCTGGAGGGTGCGATCAGCAGCGGTCGATGGTGGCCCGCGTCGAGCAGCAACCGCGCCGCTTCCGCACCGATCGCCTCATGATCGAGGTCGACGGTGGCGTGAATGCTCAACAGCTCCGTGCGGCCGAAGGTGACGAAAGGCGTGCCGACCTCGAGCAGATATTTGACCCGGTCGTCCTGCGGCCTCGTATGCGTGATGATCACGCCGTCGACCGAGCCTTCCTCGACCAGATCGCGCACTGTCGCCAAGGGGTCGTCCGCCTGCAATTGCGGCACGACGGTCGTTCGATAGCCGCGGCTCTTCATGTGGCGCGAAACGCCCTCGACCAGCGACGCGACGACGATGTTCATCTCGCCTTCGCGCTCGAAGGGGAGGACAATGCCGATCGCATGGGTCTTGCCGGTTCGTAGATTGAGGCCGCCGAGATTCGGCCGGTAGCCGAGTTCGCTGGCTGCCTTTTTCACCAGCTCGATCGTCTCGCGATTGACCTCCGGCCCCTCCTTGAGGGCACGGCTGACGGTGGTGATCGACAGCCCGAGGGCGGTAGCAACCGTGCGCAACGTCACGCGCTGGTTCGGATCCCGTCGCAAGCCACGTCCCGTTCCCGATCCCTGCACTTTGAATGACTCCATTCGCCCGACTCTACCAATCCGAGAATGCCCCCTGTCGAATGCGCACGCAAGCGTTCGGCAAGATTCTCCCAAGCACGGCAATTTACATCAATCGGTCTCATCGATCAGAAAATCGAGGTCGCATCCGTCTTCGGCCTGCATAACGTGCCGGTTGTAGAGGCCGAGCCATCCCCGCTTGTCTGCAGGCGGCGCTGGCGTCGGGATGCGCCTGGCAAGCTCCGCCTCGCCGACCAGCAGTTCCAGCCGGCGCTCGCGGACGCTGATGCGGATCAGATCGC
>JAGWJK010000481.1 GCA_028865845.1 Rhizobiaceae bacterium | reverse complement strand
GTTGTGGCGGATCAGATTGGCGACCTCGTCGTCTTCTTGAAAGGGGCGCGGCGTCGGCACGGGCACGACATCGGGCATGTCGGTGACGGCGCTGTCCTGATCCGACACCGGCGCGGGGCGGCGCGACCGGCGGCGCTGGCGCTGATCATCCTCGGGATCGGCAACCTCGGCACCATCGGCCTTGACGATGGTGATGTGGCTGTTTCTCGCAACCTTGCGCACCGCTTCCAGCACGCGGTCGCTAGCACCTTCGTAACGCCGGCCGATCAGCGCGGGATAGGCGGCATATTGCTCCTCCCGATCCTCAGGCGCCACGGAACGCCTTGCCGGAAGCCAGATCTGCGGCGCATCGGGCGTGGCGAGCCACGCCGGGGCATCGGCGAGATCGGTCGAGACATCGTAAATCGGGGGTCTGGTCCAATAACGCTCTACACCCAGGCCGACGATCGCCAACGGCAGGGCAGCATAGACCAGCGCCTTGAAGGCCGAGACGCCGCCGATCGCCGCATCCCGCCAGAGCTGCACGAAGCCGATAATGGCAAGCAACGTCGCAAGCGCCGCGAAGATGGCAGAAATCAACAGAAGCAGGATGAAATACGGCGTTTCCAGCGGCCCGAAGCGATGGCCGATCAGAACCACGCCGCACAGCACCAACGCAAAAGCGGCCGTCAGCCGCGCGGCGCGCGCGGCATGCGAAACGGGACGGTCGAAGCGAATGGTCATCAAGAGCTCGTCGGCACGTCGGATCGGAAACGGATGGCATCGGATCCCTGCATCAGACCCATGTTTAGAACAAGAAATGGCGAAAATAAATCAGCTCTCCACCGGCATGCTTAACGCGCGACCGGAGCCTCGAAGGAGGCGCATGTTCCCATTAAAACGTGAGCACTTGCTTAAATTCTTAAAAAGGGTCATGCTTTCCACGCTTTAATGAGGCTGTGAAAGGACTTGAGGATATGGAAACGATGTTGCCGCAGGACATCGCCACCAAGTCGCCGCCTGCGCCGGGCGGCTCGCTTGCCGATGCCGCCGATCCGACCTTGCCGTTTGCACTGCTCGATCTGGAATTGTCGCTCGAAGGTTTCGCCGGTGGTGAGGCCGCTTTCTGCGAAGCCGTGCGAGCCGCAGCTTCAGCCGCGCACGGCGAATTCCTCTTCGACCTGCCCGCCACCGGCCTGATCGCCGATTGCCGGCGCATTGCGGTCTTGCGCATTCCCGATGTCGGAGAAACACAGCGCATCATCTTTGCCGTACTCGACCAGAACGATGCGGAAATCCGTCTGCTCCAGCCGGATGAAGAAACCGAGCCGCTGCTTCACTTCACAGAAGCATTCGTCGACCTGCTGGAACGCCTGCCGGAGACGCCGAGCGACGCCTGAATCGGGCGGCTAAGCAACGACCTCACCTGACTGTGACATTTCGGCGGTGAAAACGCTTCCGTGGCTGGTGGCGCGGAGATATGATCTGTTTGCAATCGCCAGCATGAGGACAACAGGTCATGCGTATCCTTCCGGTCTTTTCCATCCTAGCCATCGCGTTCGTACTTTCCTCCTGCCAGACACCCGAAGAAGTCCGCGCCGCGGACGAGGCCAGATGCAGCAGCTATGGGTTTCGTCACGGCACGGAGAGCTTCGCCAACTGCCTGATGAACCAGGATCTCAGCCGCCGCGCCGACCAGCGCGCCTTTCTCGAAAGCAATGATGACGATTTCTTCTGGGGGCCGTCGGTCTATGTCGGTCCGCGCTATTATGGCGGACACAGGCACCATTGATCAGGGGCACATTGATCAGGCCTTGCCCCTGATCGCGGCCTGGGCCGCCGCAAGCCGGGCGATCGGCACGCGGAACGGCGAGCACGACACGTAATCCAAGCCGATCTCCTCGCAGAAGTGGATCGACGCCGGGTCGCCGCCATGTTCGCCGCAGATGCCGAGCTTCATGTCGTTGCGAGTGCGGCGGCCACGTTCGGCGGCGATGCGGATCAGCTCGCCAACCCCATCGAAATCCAGCGAGATGAAGGGATCATGCTCAATGATACCCTTGCGCTGGTAAGTGGGGATGAAGGCGGCAGCATCGTCGCGCGACATGCCGAAGGTGGTCTGCGTCAGGTCGTTGGTGCCGAAGGAAAAGAACTCGGCGGCTTCCGCGATGATATGGGCGCGCAATGCCGCGCGCGGCAGCTCGATCATCGTGCCGACAAGATAATCGATGCGCATCTTGGCTTCGGCCATGACCGCATTTGCCACTTCGTCGATGCGAGCCTTGACATAATCCAGTTCCGAACGCAGGCCGACCAGCGGCACCATGATCTCGGGCACCACGGCAGCGCCCGTTTCCCTGGCGGCCGCGACCGCCGCCTCGAAGATCGCGCGCGCCTGCATTTCGACGATCTCGGGATAGGAGATCGCCAGACGGCAGCCGCGATGGCCGAGCATCGGGTTGAACTCATGCAGCGCGTCGACGCGCTGGCGCAGCACCGCTGCCTCCATTCCCATGATCCCGGCCACCTCGGCGATTTCCTCGTCCGTCTTCGGCAGGAATTCGTGCAAGGGCGGGTCGAGCAGGCGGATGGTGACCGGCAGGCCATGCATGATCACGAACATGCCGGTGAAATCGAGCCGCTGCATCGGCAGGAGCTTCGAAAGGGCGGCGCGGCGTCCCGCCTCGTTTTCGGCGAGGATCATCTCGCGCATGACGTGGATACGGTCGCCCTCAAAGAACATATGCTCGGTGCGGCACAGGCCGATGCCCTCGGCCCCAAAGGAGCGGGCAGCACGGGCATCCGCCGGCGTGTCGGCATTGGTACGCACCGTCATGCGCCGCGACCGGTCGGCCCAGGCCATGATGCGGCCGAAATCGCCGGAAAGTTCCGGCTGGATCATCGGCACCTCGCCCCTGAGGACCTGGCCGGAAGACCCGTCGATGGTAATGATATCGCCCTTCTTCAGGGTGACGCCGATGCCGATGAGCTTTTCGTTGCGCATGTCGATGCGCATGGTGCCGGCACCGACGACGCAGGGAATGCCCATGCCGCGGGCAACCACCGCCGCGTGGCTGGTCATGCCGCCGCGCGTGGTCAATATGCCTTCCGCAGCGTGCATGCCGTGAATGTCTTCTGGGCTCGTCTCGATGCGCACGAGGATGACCTTGCGCCCCTCCTCCTCCGCAATGATCGCCTCTTCGGCAGTGAAGACGATCTCGCCGGTGGCGGCACCAGGCGACGCCGGCAGGCCGGAACCGATAACCTCACGATGCACACGCGGGTCGATCGTCGGATGCAGCAGCTGGTCCAGCGTCGACGGTTCGATGCGGGAGACGGCCTCGTCCTCGGTGATCACACCTTCGTCGACCATGTCGACGGCCACTTTCATCGCCGCCTTGGTGGTGCGCTTGCCGATACGGGTCTGCAGCATCCAAAGCTTGCCGCGCTCGATGGTGAACTCCAGATCCTGCATGTCGCGATAATGCGCCTCGAGCTCAGCGCAGATACGTCGAAACTCGGCGAATGCTTCCGGCATCAACTTTTCCATCGACGGCTTGTCATACCCTGAAGCGATGCGGGCGGCTTCCGTGATGCTCTGCGGCGTTCGGATGCCGGCAACGACATCTTCGCCCTGCGCATTGACGAGGAATTCGCCGTAGAGCTCCTTCTCGCCCGTCGACGGATTACGGGTGAAGGCGACGCCGGTTGCCGAAGAATTACCGAGATTGCCGAAGACCATCGCCTGGATATTTACTGCGGTACCCCATGCCTCCGGGATATTGTGCAGGTGGCGATAGGTCACCGCGCGGGGGTTCATCCAGCTGGAGAATACCGCGCCGATCGCCCTCCAAAGCTGAACTTCGGGCTCCTGCGGGAACTCCTCGCCAAGCTCATCCTCAATGGTGGTCTTGTAGCGCGCAACGATATGCTGCCATTCGACGGCGGAGATATCCGTATCGAATTCATGGCCGAGATGCGCCTTTTCATCTTCGAGGATTTCCTCGAAAACCTCATTGTCGAGGCCCATGACGACGTCGGCATACATCTGGATGAAACGGCGATAGCTGTCCCAGGCGAAACGGGCGTCGCCGGCATCGTGGCCAAGGGCCTGCACGGTCTCGTCGTTAAGGCCAAGATTGAGGACCGTATCCATCATGCCCGGCATGGAAGCGCGACCGCCGGAACGCACGGATACAAGCAAGGGGCGCGTCGTGTCGCCGAACCGGCGACCGGTGATCGCCTCCATGTGCTTCAATCCCGCCATGACCTGCGGCTTCAGGTCGTCGGGGACGCTGCGGCCATTTTTGTAATAGAGAGAGCAGGCTTCGCTGATGATCGTCAGTCCCGGCGGGACCGGCAAGCCCAAACTGCACATTTCGGCAAGATTCGCGCCCTTACCGCCGAGGCGCTCGAAATCCCTGGCGCGCCCTTCGGCCTTCCCATCGCCGAATGTATAGACCCACTTCGTCATTTTCCCCCGCCCAACCTGAGGGTTGAACTTAATTCATTGAGGCTGAAATGAAAATCGACAAATGCGGCGAAATGTTGCGTCGCACAATAAATGTCGGCGCGACAGTGCATTATCTGCTCAGTCGGAGATTCGGGCGATAGGATTAAATCTTATTCGATGATATATAAAGCATTGAAGGAGACGCCT
>JAGWJK010000480.1 GCA_028865845.1 Rhizobiaceae bacterium | reverse complement strand
AGGCTGAGTTGCGCCATGTCGCGATCGTCCAATGCTTTCAAAATCCGTATCGACAAAAAGCTGTCTAGACAGATTTTGTTTCAGCCTTGTGACGACGCCTGCTGAAAGCTAGCGACGAAGTGAATGGTTTCGGGCCACGCCCTGCCGCCATAGTATAGTGACGACTCGATCTGGTGATGACGGACAGGAAAATGACGGAAGAACGCTTGCGGCAAGACGGCCAGGACGGGCCGCTCTGGAAACAGATCGAGACAGCCCTGCTGCAGCAGATCAAGGATGGGCGCTTCCAATCCAGCGGGCGACTGCCGTCTGAGTTCGATCTTGCCTCGGAATTCGGGGTGAACAGACATACCGCGCGTCAGGCAATCGCCGCCTTGGTGCAACGCGGTGTGCTGTTCAAGCGAAAGGGCGGCGGATCCTATGTGGTTCCGGGCATGTTGGACTACGCGATCGGCGAGCGGACGCGTTTCAGCACCAACGTTGCGGCGCAAGGCAGAGCACCGGCTCATACACTGCTCGTTGTCGATGAGCGACCGGCGCACAAGAAAGCGGCAGAAGCGCTGAACATAGCCGAAGGCGATCTTACGGTCTTCATCTCACTGATCGGGGAAGCCGATGAGATCCCGATCTCGGTCGCCGAGACCTATCTTTCTGCCGCCCGGTTTCCGGGTTTCGGCGAAAAATATCGTGACTATCATTCGATGACGAAGGCACTTGCCGATTACGGCATATCCGACTACCGGCGCGACGTCACGCGCTGCAGCGCCAGAATGCCATCGCCAGACGACGTCAAGCACCTCCGGCAATCCGACGCCTCCCCTGTCCTTTTTGTGGAAAGTCTCGATATCGATACGGAAGGTCAGCCCATTGTCTATCACGAGACCCGTTACGCAGGCGAACGGGTCCAGTTCGTGATCCGGCGTGAGGATATGTAAGCAGCGATCCCAAGACCTCGCATGCGGCGCAGAAAACCGATTTCTCGCTCCCCGCAATCTGAAGCAAATCGGTTCGGACGACAGGCGAACTTCGCAGCCGAATTTCTGAAGCATGTCACGACAGCCACCGCGTCGCTTCAAACGCACGCTCAGGCGCCCAAAGAAGAAGAGCGCGTTACGTTCTATATGGAGTACCCTGAGCGTTCGCCGCCACCAAGTACATCGTCGGACACTCCGCAAGCCCGGTAGCCTCGGTTGAAGCGGCGCTCTGCGGGCAGCTCGATTTTGCTCCGATGATGGAGCACCTTTCAGCTCTGCAACTCTCACCGAATGCGGCTAACTTCGAGCGAGCGATTGCTTATGATGGCCTCCATCGAGAAGTAGCCGGTGACGGTCGCGAGATCGAAATTGGTGATAAGCTTCTGATAGAACGCATCATATCCCGCCATGCCTCTTGTCATGACCTTGACGAGGTAGTCCCAGTCCCCACCGATCCGGTAGAAGTCGATGACTTCCGGCAGCCGCTCGACGTGGCGGCGAAAGTCCTCCGACCATTCCTTCGAATGATGCCGGGTCCGGATCATGACGATCACGGTCAGATCGAATCCCAGCAATTCAAAGTCGATCAAGGCGCACGACCCTTTGACGACGCCCGATGCGTGGAGCCGCTGGAGGCGGCGCCAACAGGCATTCTGAGACAGTCCGACCTGCTCGGCGAGCTCTCGCTGGGAAAGCGTTGAATCACGCTGAAGGCATGTGAGAATTCTCAGATCAATATCATCAATTTTCACGTTTTTGTCGATCATACGACCCATAAATTGGCAATTCATTCGGAAAATCGGTGAAGTTTTAAAGCCTGATGCAGATTAGACTTGTTGTCAAATCTTCTCTGGGAGAATTGCAATGAGCGAATGGCGCATCCGTCAGCCGTCAAAGGAGCTTGCAACGGTGCTCAGCAAGTTCAGGGACATCATCAGCAAGGGCGATCCGATCGTGGAGCTGAGAGATGGCCTCGTGGGCTCGAAAGCGAAGATTGTAGGCCCGTTCGGCGAGAAGGAGCTTGTCTACGCCGACTACGTCGCTTCAGGACGAGCACTCAGGCAGGTCGAGGAATTCATATTCGAAGAGGTCCTGCCGTATTATGCGAACAGCCATACCGAGGCGTCCTACTGCGGCGGGATGATGACCCGACTTCGGCGCGAGGCGCGAACCGTCATTGGAGCTCTATGCGGAGCTGACGAGCAGCATGCTGTCATCTTCGCAGGATCGGGCGCGACGGCCGGGCTCAACCGCCTTGTGAAGCTTCTCGGCGTTGCGGATGCCGTGGCAGCCGGCAAGCGTGTTTCGATCTTCATCGGGCCCTACGAACATCACTCCAACATCCTGCCATGGCGCGAAAGTGGGGCAAACGTCGTGGAAATTGCGGAAGCCGTAACGGGTGGACCCGATCCGATCGCTCTGCAGAAAGCCCTCGCAGAAGATGACGCGGAACTGACCGTTTGCTCGTTCTCGGCCGCGTCCAATGTGACGGGAATCTCCACAGACATCGCGGCAATCACGCGGATCGCTAAAGCGGCCGGCGCGAAGGTGATCTGGGACTACGCCGGCGCCGGTCCCTACATGCCGATATCCACGACGCCGAGTCCTGACGCTGAAATCGACGCGATCGTCGTATCTCCGCACAAGTTCATCGGCGGCCCCGGCGCATCCGGCGTCCTGATCGTTCGCCATGACGCCGTTGCCATCGACAAGCCGTCGTGGCCCGGCGGCGGCACGGTCAAATTCGTCTCCCCCACGGGGCATGACTACAGCGATAGCCTTGTGTCACGGGAAGAGGCTGGAACGCCCAATGTCATTGGAGACATCCGCGCAGCGCTCGCCTTCATGGTCAAGGACGCGATCGGCTCGGACTTAATGCAGCGGCTGAATAACGAATTCACCAAGCGCGCCTTCTCGGCATGGAAGGACGTTCCGGAGATCGAGCTGCTCGGTCCCATCTCTGTGTCGCGCCTGCCGATTTTTTCGTTTCGCGTGCGCGACGGCCGGGGCGGCTATGTTCATCAGCAGCTGGTCACGCGCATGCTCAGCGACCGTTTTGGCATCCAGGCTCGGGGTGGCTGTGCCTGCGCAGGTCCCTATGTCCATCGTCTGCTTTCGCTCGACGCAGAGACGTCCGCACGAATGAGACAGGCGATCCTCGACGGAAACGAGATTGAGAAGCCCGGCTTCACGCGGCTCAACCTCAGCGTCCTGCTCTCAGACGAGAAGGTTTCGTACATACTGGATTCAGTCGTCCAGCTTGCGCGGGATGCGACATCATATACCGAGCTGTACACATTCGACCCGGCACGGGCGATCTTCTCGCCAGCTACGGCCGTACTGCGGGAGACCGCGTATGCGTAGGCCGGAAGTCGCCGCCTTCCTTACCCCCCAGACATTCTCGATCCTATTTGTGGTGAGTGATCCGCGGACCAGATAATACGCGATCGTCGATCCGGTACTCAAAGGGATCGCCTATTCTCGGATGGCGACACGTTCTCGATCCGCGACATCGAGGTCAGAGTACTGCATTCCAAGAGAACGGCGGAGTTGGCAAGACAGCAGGCTCAATTGAGTGACTGAACGCCAGCCGCGGCAAAGGTGGAGCCGACTTGCAAATCCACAGCTTCATTGGGTATGGCAATTTGCTTCGAATGACTGCATTGCCGTTGGCAAAATTTGATGCCAACGGGCCATTCTTCGCCCCCGAACTCTCAAACGAGCTGGGCGCTTTCCACGACCGATTTTATATGAGCCAGACCGCGACGATAGCCCGGCACATCAAAATGCTCAAGCATCAGCGGCACCTCACGCCCGAGTTTAGCGATTTCCGAAACGTAGGCGGCGTAGTCAAGATTCCCTTCCCCGGGCACCACTTCATCAAGATGAAACGAGATCGTGCCCGGTCCGCCCTGCATCACAAGATCCTTGGCATGGCATGAAATTATCCAAGGTCCCAACAGCTCGAAACAATCCCGGATCATCTTTCCGGTATTGAAATAGAGCCGGGGCGTAATCACCATGTTAGCCGCGTCGATATGCGCACCAAACTGCGGCCGGTCGATCGCCTTCAGCAGTTTGAGGTAATTTTCTGGCGTGTCCGTCACCAGCCATGGCACCATTTCCAGGGAGAATTTGGCGCGCTTGGGCTTCACCATATCGATAACATAGCGGGCTGTCTCAACCGCGCGCTGAAAACCCGCCTCACTCTGGTTGTCAGGATGCGGGCCGTAATCATAGTTGTCACTCAGCTGCCAGGGATCACCTGGATGACCGACGGTTCCATGGAAGGCAACGATGGCGCCCGCGCCCAGTTCGTCTGCCAGCGCCAATTGATGAACAGCATATTCGAGATTGGCTTTGCGTGTGCCGTCATCATGGGCAATGAGGTTTTTCCAGGCCCCGCCTTCGGCCATCACGAGATCGGCTGCCGCGAAGCTCTTCACGAGCGCGGCAATCTCATCCCGGCTCTCGATGCTGATGTTCGGCATGTAGGCGGCATTGTATCCGAATTCGATATGCGCCTGCACATAGGTCTCCGGGTCACCCTCGTACTCAATCCCGTAGCCTCCAAGTCTGAAGGTCATGATAGTTCTCCCAAATTCGTTCTTTTCGTGAAGCGTCGCAGCAGATCCTGGGCCTGCTTTGAACGCCCTTAGTGCTGCGCGGCCT
>JAGWJK010000479.1 GCA_028865845.1 Rhizobiaceae bacterium | reverse complement strand
GTCAAGGGCCATCTTGCCCATCCGGGCACCGGCGAACTCGTCGGCCGTGCCATCCGCGCCGCTGTCGTCGCCTGCGGCCTGCCCGAAGGCACCTTCTCGCTCCTGACGGGCGCCAATGAAACCGGTGCCGCCCTGGTGCGCAACCCGCATATCAAGGCCGTCGGCTTCACCGGTTCGCGCGGCGGCGGTCTGGCACTCGGAGCGATTGCCGCGGCCCGGCCGGAACCGATCCCGGTCTATGCCGAAATGAGCAGCGTCAACCCGGTCTTCCTGTTCCCGGCAGCGCTTGCTGCCCGTGCCGAAGCGATCGGCACCGGCTTCGTCGGTTCGCTGACCATGGGTGCCGGCCAGTTCTGCACCAATCCTGGCCTGCTTTTTGCCATCGATGGTCCCGATCTCGATCGGTTCGTCGCGACTGCAAGCGCCGCTCTGACCGGCAGCGCGCCGGCGCCGATGCTGACGCCCGGCATTCACGCCGCCTTCGACAATGGCGTTGCGGCCCTTGCCAACCACGAAGCCGTCAAGACGGTCGCGCGTGGCCTTCCGGCCGAAGGCGTCAACCGTAGCTCCGGCGCCTTCTTCGAAACGGGTGTCGAGCAGTTCCTCGCCGACGACAGGCTCGGCCACGAGGTCTTCGGTGCAAGCGGCCTCCTGGTACGGTGCAAGGACATCGACCAGATGATCGCCGTTGCCGAGAAGCTGGAAGGCCAGTTGACGGCGACCCTGCAGCTCGATACCGGTGACCATGCGATCGCCGCAAAGCTGCTGCCCGTGCTGGAACGCAAGGTTGGCCGCATTCTCGCGAATGGCTGGCCGACCGGCGTCGAAGTCAGCCATGCGATGGTGCATGGCGGCCCGTTCCCGGCAACCTCGGACAGCCGCACGACCTCGGTCGGAACGCTCGCTATCCGCCGCTTCCTGCGTCCGGTTTCCTACCAGGATCTGCCGGAAGGCCTGTTGCCGCCCGAATTGCAGGACGCCGGCGTCGAAAGACTGCCGCATCTGCTGGATGGCGTGCGCAAGGGGCACTAAGCGCAAGGGGATATCTCTTTGCGATAAAGTGATCAGTACTTCTGGAAGCGGGCCACATCGGCCCGCTTCTTTTTTGCGATCGAGCTTATGCCGCCGCGCCTTGCCGGCGGGCTTCGAGATGTGCCCTGTAGTGCTGGAGCGACAGTTCCGGTCCGAGATGGGAGAGCTCGGTCGCGACAGCTTCTGCGGCGTGCTCGGCGGGCTCGACAACACGTTCGAACATATCGGCTTCATAGGTCCTGACGGCGTTTCTCCAGTCCTCGTTTTCCAGAAGCTGGCGGCCGAGTTCCGCCGCATCCAGCATCGCGGCATTGACGCCTTCGCCGCCGAAGGGCGACATCACGTGTGCTGCATCGCCAAGGAGCGTTATGCCGACGCGGTTCTGCCAGTGATGGCCGACCGGCAGCGCGTAGATCGGCCGCGAGACGATATGGTCGTTGCTGGCTTCGATGAGCCTGATAATGCTCGGCGCCCAGCCGTCGAACTCGGCGGCGAGCCGCGCACGGGCCTTGGCCGGGGCTGCGAAATCGAAGGTTACGTCCGCCCATTCGACCGGCACGCGGAAGATCGCGTAGCCGCGCAGGTGGGCGTTGCCGTTTCGCTGGACGATCATGCCTCTTCCGGCCGCTTCGACGCCGATTTTGCCGCGTCCGACAAGGGCGGAGAGATCGGGATGGCTGGCATCGACGTCGTCGATGCCGAATTCGACAAAGGTGATGCCCGTATATTGCGGGCGGTAGGAGGAGACGAGCGGTCTCACCTTTGACCAACTGCCGTCTGCGCCGACGACGAGATCGAAGGGGCCGCTCGATCCATTTTCGAAAACCAGATCGTAGGTTCCGTCGTCACGCGGCCGCACGTCCCGCAGGGCGTGATTCCAGCGGATGATCTCTTCCGGCAAGGAGGCGAGCAGGACATTCCGCAGCGCCGTGCGGTCCACGTCCGGCCTTTCGGCATCGTCCGCATCGTCGTCGGCAAACAAGAGCTTGCCATCGTTGTCATAGAGCCGGCTTCCCTGGTCTTCGTAGCGAGCGATCTTCAGGAACTCTTCGTAGAGGCCGGCGCTGCGCAGCGCGTGCTGGCCGGATTGGAGATGCAGGTCGAGTGTGCCGCCCTGCGGCCGCGAAAGCGCGTGCTCCTCGCGTTCGAAGACGGTTGTTGCGATGCCGCCCTGGTGAAGGATGCGCGCCAGTGTCAGGCCTGCGGGGCCGGCGCCAATGATGGCGATGCGGAGATGGGATGTCATGGACAGGGTTCTCATATTATTGTAGATAGGTACCTATATAAATCAACATAGGTACCTATGCAAGTGTGCGAAAATGAGTGATTGGGATTTGTTCGATACGCCTGCGCCGTTGATCAATATGGCGTCGCGCGCCTTTTCGCGGCTGGGCGAGCGCCGGGTAAAGACATTGGGCTTCAACATCGGCCAGTTGCCGGTGCTCTACCTGCTTCGAAACGGAGCCCAGATGTCGCAGAAGGATTTGGCGAAGTTTGCCAAGATCGAGCAGCCGTCGATGGCGCAGATGCTGGCGCGCATGGAGCGCGACGGGTTGATCCGGCGGACGCCGGATCCGGCCGACGGGCGCAGCAGCCTGGTGTCCCTGACCGATGCGGCGATTGCCAGGCTTCCGGCTGCGCGCGAAGCCCTGGAGGAGGGGCGCGAAGTGGTGCTTGAGGGCTTCAGCGACGATGACGTCCAGACGCTGGTTCGACTGATGCGCCGTTTGAACCAGAATCTGGACCGGATGATTGCCGATGAGGATGCGTCGTAGGCGCACGTTGCTTGCGCCTGCGATATCAGGCCTTCAGATTTCGGCGTAGACGATGCCGGTGAACGAGCCGGCATGGTGCAGCAGTTCGCGCTCGCCCGAGCCGTCAAGGCTTGCGGAATAGAGATTGCCGCCGATATCGGTGAAGAACATCCGGTTGTTGGGAAGATCGAGCGAGAGGCCGATGCCTTCGTCCAGGCCTTCGAGGATGACTTGCGATGTCGCGGCCAGGTTGTCCATCGATGCCTTGTTGACGGTGTTGCCGCGCGGAAGATTGCCGCGGTCGGTCCAATAGATCGTGCGGGTGGCGAGATCGAGTTCGAGGTCGATCGGTTCCGGCAGCTTGTCGAGCAGAACCTCGATATCCGAACGTTTGGTCGCAGACTCGCCGGCGGGAATGTCGATGCCGGCGCGGAAGATGCGGCCGAGGCCGGCGTCCGGCGGCCCCTTCTGCGTCCAGTAGATCTGTCCGCGCGGCAGATCGAGCGCGATGCCGACACACCAGCGCTCGATGTCGGCGCTATCCTCGGGGCCTTCGCCGTTTTTCACCAGCACCTCGATATCGCTGCCGTCGAGATTGCCGCGCATGACGCGCATGCCTTCGCGGTCGCACCAGTAGAGCTTGCCGTTGTCGCGGTCGATCTGGATCTGCTTCGGTGTCACCAGCGTGCCGCCGGGCGCGACCAGGGTGACGTGGTTGCCGCCGTCAAGGTCGATGCGCTCGATCGAGCCGTCATGGGCGTTGTAGTCGCTGCCCATCTCGGTCCAGTAGAGCCAGCCGTTTTCGCTGTCGACGAGCAAGCCGTCCGGACTGCGGTTCGGGCGCTGGATGATCAGTTTCAGATCGGTTCCGTCGATGGCGGAGGAGAGGATGCGCCCGTCGTTGATATCGAGGAAGAACAGGCGTTCGGTCTTTCCGGAGGGGGTGGCAGGCGTCCGTACATGCGCTTCAGACATGTGAGCATCCTTTCAAAGGGTCGGATCTGCGGGTCACGGCTCTGGAATGATGGCATCGGTTGATGACAACATCATTCCCGCCGGTGGCTGTGAGGAGAATCTGCTGCGGTGCAGCAAATATCAAGCGTTAATGCAGCCGTCCCGATCACTCTGACGGGAGCGTTCAGGCTTGACGGATACTGCTGGTTCCACGGATTGCCGGTCCGCCATGGCTCCGCCGCCAAGACGCCGGGCTGCTGCCGACGGCCCGGGTGAAGGCACGCGTGAGATGGCTCTGATCGGAAAAGCCGCTCGCAAGCGCGACTTCGGCCAGCGACAGGCTGGAATTCAACAACAGATCCTTGGCGGTATCCAGCCGCTTCGCGTTGAACCAGCGATGCGGCGGCAGGCCGGTCGACTGGCGAAACGCGCGCGCGAAATGGCTTGAGGACAGGCCGCATTCCCGGGCGAGCTCATCGAGCGAAAAGCCGCCGCCGAGATTGGCAGCCATGGCTTCCTGCGCCCGCCGCACCTGCCAGCCGGCGAGGCCGCCCCGTCCCCTGCTCAGGGCCAGACCACCGCCGTAATGTTGCAGAAGATGGATCTGTATTGCCATGGCGATGTGATCGACGAACAGCGGATTGGCATCTTCGGGTGATTGAAACGCCGGAGCGAGACAAGAAAACAGATGGTGCAGGATGGGATCGTTCGTGCCGGGCTGCATCCGCTCCAGGCCGCTGGCGCGAGCGCCCATGCTGACGGCGAATTCCGTGAGTGCCGCAAAGGGAAGGTGCAGGCGGATGGTGCTGAAGCCGTCGTGGAACGACGCGGCCGGCGGCGCCGTCAGGTCCCAAAGGCAGAATGAGCCCCTGGCGATCGTATGGCGCTGCGGCGCGCGCGTGCCGCCGAG
>JAGWJK010000478.1 GCA_028865845.1 Rhizobiaceae bacterium | reverse complement strand
TGGCCTGATTGAGCTGACGCGCGCGCTGCTGTCGACGCCCGAGGGCGGCACGAGACTGTCCGCCGTGCAGGCGGCAAGCGCGGACGACAGCAACAAAGGCAGGACGCCCCGCCGCAGAAACGATAAATACGCCATACTCTAGATCCGTTCCGCTGCCCCAGCCACGGTCGACTATGGTTACCAATTCTAAATAAAACCGGTGAACGAATACTTACCGTATATTGGCCATATCAGCTCCTCGTCATGAAAAGCCGATCAAGCCTTTCCCATCGCGGCTTGATTGCGTAGGCTGACAGCCGGAATCAAAGCCTTTGCCGACAGGAGCGAGTGAATGAACGACCATGCCAAGCCAAAAGGCGAATTGACCCTGCGCACGCTCGCCATGCCGTCCGATGCCAATCCGGCCGGCGACATTTTCGGCGGTTGGGTCATGGCGCAAATGGACTTGGCAAGCGGCATTCGCGCCGCCGAGCGCGCCCGCGGCCGCGTCGTTACCGCCGCCGTCAAGGAGATGGCCTTCGAACTGCCGGTAAAGATCGGCGACACGCTGAGCGTCTATACCGATATCCATCGCGTCGGCCGCACGTCGATCACGCTGTTCGTCGAGGCATGGGCCCATCGTTCGCGCTTCAACAAGCTGGAAAAAGTCACGGCTGGCACCTTCATCATGGTGGCCCTTGACGAAAACGGCGCGCCGAAGCCTGTCCCTCCGGAGAGCTGACGCATGGGACCCACAGCAGCGTCGACTGCCGAGGTATATGTCTACATCAGGACGGTGATGAGCATGGTCATCGGCCTTTCGCTCGCCCAACTGCTGATGGGCCTTGCCCGTTTCGTGCAGTCTCCCGGCGAACACAAGGTCTATCCCGTTCATCTCGGCTGGGTGCTGTCGATGTTCCTGTTCATCATCCATTTCTGGTGGTGGGAATACCGGCTGCATTCGCTGGCGGAGATCAATTTCGGCGTCTACCTCTTCCTGATCTGCTTCTGCTGCCTCTTCTATTTCCTTTGCGTCCTCTTGAACCCCACATCGATCGCCGACTATGGCGGCTATGAGGAATATTTCATCTCTCGCCGCCGCTGGTTCTTCGGCTTTCTCGCCGTCACCTACGCGGTCGACCTGCTCGACACCATCATGAAGGGCAAGCTTTATTTCCAGTCGCTCGGCTGGGAATATCCGATCCGCAACCTCGTGTATATCGTCCTCTGCATCATCGCGGCCTATACGGCAAACCGCCGTTTCCAGGCAGCTTTCGTCGCCGTTGGGTTGATCTACCAGATCAGCTGGATCTTTCGGTTGTACGACGTCTTTCCGGGCTGAGAAGCATTCCCGCCACGCACTTTTTCCAAGCAGCACCTGATCGGTAAAACAACTGCCATCTGGATGTTTTACAACCTTGACCGCGGCATCGCCGCATAGTTCAGTAGCCACATATATTCGGCATCACATTTGAGGGCGCGCCCGTGAAAATGAAGCCTTTTGCAATCGGATTGGTACTGGCCCTCTCACTGGCCCCCGTGGCCCGCGCCGACGATCCGGCGCCTGGTCCGGGCGACACCACCATCGCCATGAAATATTGGCTTCAATTCGCGAAACAGGGCAATGCCGCCGCGCAATACGGGCTCGGCTACCGCTACGCCAACGGCCAGGGCGTTCCGCAGGACGACGCACAGGCGGTCGAGTGGTACCAGAAGTCGGCCGCGCAAGGAAATGCGCAGGCCGAATACGCCCTCGCCTACATGTATGCCAACGGTCGCGGCATCGACAAGGATCAGGATCAGGCGAACACCTGGTACCGCAAGGCGGCCGATCAGGGCAACGCCGATGCGCAATACGCGATCGGCTATTCCTACGCTAACGGCCGCGGCATGGATCGTGACGACACGCAGGCGATCAGCTGGTATCGCAAATCAGCCGCCCAGGGTCAGGCACAGGCCCAATATGCGCTCGGCTATATGTATGCCAACGGTTTCGGCGTCGATCAGGATCAGGCGATCGCACTCGGCTGGTACCGTAAATCCGCCGATCAGGGGCGGAGCGACGCGCAATATGCGCTCGGCTACATGATCGACAACGGCCAGGGCACCACGGCTGACCAGAAGCAGGCTATGGAGTGGTATCGCAAGTCCGGTGACCAGGGCGACGCGCAAGGCGAATATGCCCTCGGCTATGCCTATGCAAACGGCCGTGGCGTCGCACAGGACGATGCGCAGGCCTACTCCTGGTATAAGAAATCAGCCGAACAGGGGCGCGCCGACGCGCAATATGCGCTGGGCTACGTCTTTGCCAGCGGTCTGGGAGTGCCCCAGGACGACGCCCAGGCGATACAATGGTATCGAAAGGCTGCGGATCAAGGTCGCGCCGATGCTCAATATGCCGTCGGTTATTTCTATGCGAATGGGGAAGGCGTGGCGACCAATGATGATGTAGCGGTCGAGTGGTATCGCAAGGCTGCCGATCAGGGCGATGCCCAGGGCGAATACGCGCTGGGCTTCATGTATGGCGAAGGTCGCGGCCTTCCCAAGGACTATGGCAAGGCGCTCGAGTGGTACCATAAAGCCGCCGACCAGGGTCGTTCGGACGCGCAATATGCGCTCGCCTACATGTACGACCATGGCCAGGGAACGGCGGCCGACAAGGGCCAAGCTGCCGACTGGTATCGCAAATCCGCCGACCAGGGCAGCTCGGAAAGCCAGTATGCCCTCGGCTATCTCTATCATAACGGCGCAGGCGTCGATAAAGACGACGCACAGGCCGCCGAGCTCTTCCGCAAGGCGGCCGATCAGGGCTATGCGCGCGCGCAATACGGTCTCGGATACATGTATTATAACGGGTTCGGCGTGCCGAAGGATGTTGACCAGGCGTCGGAATGGTTCCACAAGGCGGCCGATCAGGGCCTTCCCGAGGCACAGCGCAGCCTTAGCGACATGGCCGCCAATACCGAAGGCCTGATCGAGGACACGGGACCCGGAGACGATAGCGCCGACAGCAGCAGCGCCAACAATAACAGCGCTGACAATAACGGTGCGGCAGAGCAGAATACGACGCCAACGACGGGCTATGCCATCCTGCAATTGCTGGCACCGCTCGTGCCCTGAACATCGGGGCAATAGCCGCCGGAACAGCTTGCCTGCTCGCGCAAGCTTGTTTGAATTTGGACATCGAGAAATCGATGGTTGAGGAAAAAATCGTGCATTTGAGAACCGCGGCTATCGGACTGCTTTTCGCTCTGACGACGGTCGGTATTGCCCACGCCAGCATCGGCCAGGATGCCTATGACCGGGGTGACTACAAGACCGCGTTGAACTACTGGCGTCCGCTTGCGGAAAAGGGCGATACGGCAGCGCAGCTGAAGCTCGGCGGCATGTATGAGAACGGCGACGGCGTCGAGAAGGACCTGACCCAGGCGCTCAGCTGGTATCGCAAGGCTGCCGATCAGGGCGATGCGGAAGCACAGTTCGATGTCGGCACCATGTATGACAACGGCGAAGGTGTCACGACGAACGACGCCGAGGCCGTCGTGTGGTACCGCAAAGCCGCTGATCAGGGCTATTCGGACGCCGAATACAATCTGGCGGTGATGTACGACAATGGCGAGGGCGTCCCGAAAGACGAGGCGCAGGCCTTCGTCTGGTACAGCAAAGCCGCCAAACAGGGCGATGCCGACGCGGAATTCAACGTCGGCGTCATGTACGACAACGGCGATGGCGTCAGCGAAGACAAGGCCCAGGCGGTCGAGTGGTATCGCAAGTCGGCGGACCAGGAAAATGCGGACGCGCAATACAATCTCGCCATCATGTACGACGAAGGCCAAGGTGTCGCCAGCGACGACGAGCAGGCAGCCGTCTGGTATCGCAAGGCTGCCGAGCAGGGTAAGGTCGAAGCCCAATACAATCTCGCCATCATGTATCGCGACGGCGAAGGCGTTACGAAGGATGGCGGCAAGGCCGTCGAATGGTTCACGAAGGCCGCCAACCAAGGCGATGCCGATGCCCAATATAATCTCGGCACCATGTATGCCGACGGCGATGGCATAGACGAAGACGACGCTACCGCCGTGACATGGTTCCGCAAGGCGGCCGAACAGGATGATGTCGCGGCCGAATACAATCTCGGCGTCATGTATCGCGATGGCGAAGGCGTGCCGAAGAGCGGCGCCCAGGCTGTCGAATGGTTCGAAAAGGCCGCTGATCAGGGCTATGCCGATGCCGCACGGAACCTTGCAGTGATGTACCGCGACGGCGATGGCGTGACCGCCGACTGGGCAAAATCATTCGAATGGTTCCGCCGCGCTAAGACGATGGGCCGCAACGACAACGATCCCGCCGACGAGGATGATCAACCCGTCGGCAAGAAGAGCATCCCGATCTGATCCGACCCGGTGCATGAAACGACATCCTGCCTTGCGCTTGCCACGGAGCGTTGTTTAGGTCCTGCGCACGCGAATCATGCACGGAGATCGGCGAATGAAGCTCAGGGAAATAGCGCTCGGACTGACATTGGCTCTTTCCTTCGCCTTCAATGCCTACGCCGACGATGACGGCCAGTCGGCCTACGACAGGGGCGACTACGCGGCCGCCCTCGCCTACTGGCAGCCCATGGCAAGGCAGGGTGACGCTACCGCGCAGGATGGGCTTGGCAGCCTCTATG
>JAGWJK010000477.1 GCA_028865845.1 Rhizobiaceae bacterium | reverse complement strand
GGCCGCTCTGAAATTCAAATTGCTCTCCCGCCTCGATCGCGACGCCGGCGGCAAGGTGGTCGAACGCGAGCGTATGTTCGACAACGATTTCGGACGGTTGCGCGATATCGAGGTCGCGCCCGACGGTGCGCTGCTGATCACCACGGATGAAGATGACGGCGCGCTTTTGCGGGTGTCGCGGGCAGCGGAATAGGCTGCCGATTGAGGCCGTTTTGCTCCGACTTCGCCCTTGCTCCGTCGGAAAGCAGCTGCTAACGCTCCGCCTTTCGATCATTCCCCTCCGCAGGACGCAGATGACGCGCATACAGGCGAATTTATTGTTGTTGCTGGCGGCCGCCATCTGGGGCGGCGGCTTCGTCGCACAATCGACGGCGATGAAGGCGATCGGCCCCTTCTGGTTCATCGGCCTGCGCTTCGCCGTCGCAACGATCGTCGTTCTGCCCTTCGTCTGGATGGAGAACCGCAAGGCGGCCAAGCCGGTGACGCGGCGCAACCTCGCCTCCTTCTTCCTGATCGGCGTCGCGCTCTTCGGCGGCGCAGCCACCCAGCAGATCGGGCTCCTGACCACGACCGTCACCAATTCCAGCTTCATCACGGGACTCTACGTCGTCTTCGTGCCGTTGATCGCCGTCGTCTTCCTGCGCCGGCCGCCGCATTGGATCATCTGGCCAGCGGCCTTGATCGCGTTATCAGGCATCTATCTTCTCTCCGGCGGTTCGTTTGAGCGCTTGACCGTCGGCGATTTTTTGACCGTCGTCTGCGCCCTGTTCTGGGCGGCACAGATCACGCTCGCCGGCACTGCGGTCAGCGAGACTGGACGCCCGCTTGCAATCTCCGCTATGCAATTTGCCGTTACCGCGGTGGCCGCCCTCATCGTCGCAGCCCTGATCGAGCCCATCAGCATTGCCGATATCCGTGGCGCGATCTGGGAAATTCTCTATGTCGGCATCTTCTCGTCCGGCCTGGCCTTTGCCTTGCAGGTCATCGGACAGCGTTACACGACGGCGCCGCAGGCAGCGATTTTCCTCTCTTCGGAGGCGCTGTTCGGCGCGTCGCTCGGGGCATTGTTGCTCGGCGAAACGATGGGACCGCTCGGTTACGCCGGTTGTGCTTTGATGTTCACCGCGATGCTGTTGGTGGAATTGGTGCCGGAATTGGCCCGCAGACGCCGGGTCATGGCATAGGAATCTGGTGAAAATACCCGTTATGGCTGTCTAACAGCCTCAATAGTGAAATTTTTTCGAATGATCCAAAAGGCGGATTTTGAGTAAGCCATTTGGGAAAAATTCGTCAAAATTATATCGCAAACGATACAAAAACCTTGGAAACCCGCGTAACGTGAGGGAAAATTTGCGAATCGCGTTAACACACTTGCGTTATGGCAGTGTGGTCTCCATGACACGTTAAAAAACTTTTGCTTGCCAATTCCCAATAAACACAGCAATCTCACCGCTGTTCGGGCATTTTTAGAGCATGGGAAGTCCTAATAAAGTTGCGCGCCGGAAACGCTAATATTCCGGTCAGCTGGTTTAGAAATGATGAACAATTATCATTTCGCAACCATGCCGAGGTATAGGGGACCTTTTCCTTCAAATTGCGAGAACTGCCTGCAAGCGCCCGCGAGGGCAAACTAAGCAATGCTGCCCGTGTGGATGGTGGGCAGAGAGAAAAGGACCTGACGCATGGCCGAGACTGGCACTGTAAAGTTTTTCAATACCGACAAGGGCTTCGGTTTTATCAAGCCGGACAAGGGTGGCGCGGACATCTTTGTGCACATTTCCGCAGTGCAGGCTTCTGGTCTGGCAGGATTGTCAGAAAACCAGAAGGTTAGCTTCGACACGGAACCGGATCGCCGCGGCAAGGGACCGAAGGCTGTCAATCTTCAGATTGCCGGCTAAACGCCTTACGGCTTTCATTCGAGTTGAAGCCCGGCAGAGATGCCGGGTTTTGTCATTCAGTCTATATTCAGCTTGCTGCATTTAACTTGTCCTCCATATGAGATTGGGATGAACGGATTTCCGTTTCCCTTGAGAGGACCTGATTATGAACATGCTCGGCAAATCGATTGTCATGTCTGCTGTGGCCGGCGCCATGGCACTGACGTCCGTATCCACTGCATCGGCTGACAATTATTGGCATCATCACGACGGGAACGGGTGGGCGCTCGGCGCCGCCGGTCTCGCCACCGGCCTCATCGTCGGATCGGCCATCGCCAGCCAGCCGCGTTATGTCGAACCCGGTCCTGTTTATGTCGACCCGGATTACGCCCCGCCCCCGCCGTATGATTATCGCGCGCCGCCGCGCCGCGTCTACGTCGAACGTGATGTCGGCTATTATGCACCAGAGGATGGCCTGCGCCCGTGGTCGCCGCAGTGGATGCGCTACTGCTACGACCGTTACGGCAGCTTCGATGGCCGCACGGGAACCTATCTCGGCTACGACGGCATGCGCCACTTCTGCACGGCGAACTGATTTAACCCCAAGACGACCGATAGAAGAAAGCGCCGCTGAGCAATCAACGGCGCTTTTCTTTTACCCTCAGAGTCCGCGCAGGAACGGGTTGGTGCGGCGTTCGTCACCGATCTGCCCACCGGGGCCGTGGCCGCAGATGAAACCGACATCATCGCCCAGCGGGAATACTTTGTCGCGGATCGATTCCAGCAGCTGCTGATGGTTGCCGCCCGGCAAATCGGTACGGCCGATCGAGCCATGGAACAGCACGTCGCCGACATGAGCGAATTTCTGCGCCCGGTTGAAGTAGATGACATGCCCGGGTGCATGGCCAGGGCAATGGGAAACCTCGAACTCATGTTCGCCGAAGGATACCTTGTCGCCATCCTTCAGAAAGCGATCCGGCACGACGTTGCGCACGCCCTCGATCTTAAAGATCTTCGCTTTGCCTTCGATGTCCTGCAGCAGCGGCAAGTCGTCCTCATGCGGGCCGATGACTTCAAGGCCGAGTGCCTCGCGCAATTCCGCAGCTCCGCCGGCGTGATCGATATGACCATGCGTCAGCCAGATCGCCTTCAGCGTAATGCCGTTTTCGCGCACGGTCTGAAGGATGACATCGACGTCGCCGCCGGGATCGACGATGACCCCTTCATTCGTCTCCGGATCGAACAGGATGGTGCAATTCTGTTCAAAGGGTGTGACCGGAATGATGCCGGCCTGGAGCATGCCCATGAGCGCCTCGTTTTCTTGATGTCCGTGCAGCCGATATAGTCCGAAAGCGCGGGCAAAGCAGCCCCTTGGCCCGAAAATACCAGCGGACGCATACGGATCCTGCAGCCTTCGAAGCAGCCTTAGTTTTGCGCGAGATGTGAGGTATATCGCGAATGAATTCAAGGTGTTGTGAAAGCATTTTCACCGATACGCCAACGCGCTGATCGCAGTCGCGGGAACACCAAGCCGCTCGAGACGTTTGTCAGCATGGCTTCCAAGCGAAAAGGAGAGAGCCGATGTCCCTGAAGAGAAATCTGCTGCTGGCCGGCATCGTCGTCCTCGGCAGCGCCGGTTTGGTGCAGGCGGAGGAAATGTCCGCCACCACGATAAACGACATGGAAATTCGCTCCGGCCCCGGCCCGCAATATCCGACCGTCGGAATGGCGACGCGTGGTTCCGAGGCGATGCTCGATGGCTGCATCAAGGGCAGCCGCTGGTGCCGGGTTGACGTCAACGGCATTCGCGGCTGGGCTTATGCGCAGTATCTGAGTGTCGAGCAAGGCGGTGCCGCTGTCATCGTCGAACAACACAGCGACGATCTCGGCGTTCCCGTCGTCACCTATGAGCAGACCGATCCGGTTCAGACCGGCAGCGTGCAGGTGGCAACGCCCGGCCCGAACGACGAACTTCTCGGCCCCGTTGAAGATGGTGATGTCGTTGCGATCACGCCTCCCGACGAAGTCCGTACCTACATCACCGACAATCCCGTCGACACCGTTCAGCTGAGCGGCGACGTGGCCGTCGGCGCCGCGCTGCCAAAGAGCGTTACCGTTCACCGCATCCCCGACTATCAATACAGCTATGTCGAGGTAAATCGCCAGCCAGTGCTGGTCGACCCGAGCACACGACGGATCGTCTACGTCTACCGCTGATTCGCGATCAGCGGCGATAAGACGGAATTGCAGGCGGCTTCAGGGCCGCCTTTCTTTTGCGTGTCTTCCCTCTCCTGCCATTGTTTTCTCCCGCAAGAGTTGCCCTTCTATCCCTGTTCATCAATATATGTTATATTTCTAATATCGAGGATTCGCCGTTGCAGCCGGATGTTGCCGGATGCGGCGAAGGGGACCCCGGAAATGTTTTCCGGGAAAGTGGGAGAAGGGCAATCATGGAAAGTTTGGGGCCAATCATCACCCAGCTGATCGCCGGCGCGATCGGCGGCAATGCGACCAGCGCCGTCCTGAAGCAGGATGGCATCAATCTTGTCGCCAGAACCATCGCCGGCGCGATCGGCGGTCTCGGGGGCGGCTTTCTTGTCAACATGATCGGTAGCGAAGCGCTGACCGGTCTCGTTGCTCAGGGCATTTCCGCGCTTGTCGGCGGTGGCGTCTTGTCGGCAATCGTCGGCGCGGTTATGGGTCGCCGCTAGCATTGCAGGCAAAAACAGCGAGAGCCGGAGCGGCCAAACCGCATCCGGCTCTTGGCTGCCGTTCCG
>JAGWJK010000476.1 GCA_028865845.1 Rhizobiaceae bacterium | reverse complement strand
TCGCGGAGTTCCTTCTCGAGACCCGTGATCGTTTTGTTGTCTTCGGCGTAGAAGTCGTATGGCGGTGTCTGCGGCTCGGTGCCGACCTTGATTTCGCCGGCGGCCTTGATCTTGGCCGGAAGCATTGCCTGGAGCTTTGGATCGAGCCCGGCGGCAGAACTTGCTCCCGCTGCCAGGAGGGATACGAAAGCGGCAGTCAGCATGATTTTGGTCTTGTTATTCATGTCATTCCCCTTCTCTTGTCTGCACGTGGAGGACGTGCGGCCTTTCAAGTCACGTCCGACCTCCGGTCAGTGCATGCGCCTGAGAAATGCTTGTGTTCTTTCGTGTTTCGGGTTGTCTATGACCTCGCGGGCAGGGCCTTCCTCGACGACGACGCCCTGATCCATGAAGACCACGCGGTCCGCGACGTCGCGCGCAAACGCCATCTCATGGGTGACGACGATCATCGTC
The DNA here is from genome assembly GCA_028865845.1 of Rhizobiaceae bacterium. Taxonomy (GTDB): domain Bacteria; phylum Pseudomonadota; class Alphaproteobacteria; order Rhizobiales; family Rhizobiaceae; genus Rhizobium. The sequence continues at coordinate 4,201 of JAGWJK010000476.1, read as the reverse complement.
ATGCCATCGGATGCGAGCTTGCGCATGACATTGAGAACCTCGCCGACCAACTCCGGATCGAGGGCCGAGGTCGGCTCATCGAAGAGCATCAGCTTCGGCTTCATCGCCAGTGCGCGGGCGATGGCGATGCGCTGCTGCTGGCCACCGGAAAGCTGATAGGGAAAGGCCGCCTCTCGACCTTCCATATCGACCATCTTGAGCAGTTCCCTTGCCCTGGCGACAGCTTCCTTGCGCGGTTGGCCCCGGTTCAGGATCGGTGCCTGGGAGATATTCCTCAGGACATCCTGGTGGGCAAACAGGTTGAAGCGTTGGAAAACCATACCGATGTCGCGGCGCTGGACAGCCAGCTCCTTGCCGCTCATCTCATGGAGGTCCCCGCCGCGCTCGTGGTATCCAATCAGCTGGCCGTCGACGAGAATGCGTCCGCTGGACATCCGCTCGAGATGATTGATACAGCGCAGGAAGGTGGATTTCCCGCTCCCGGACGGACCAAGCAGGCAAACCACTTCGCCCTTCCTGACGGAAAGATTGATCCCCTTCAGAACTTCGAGGGGGCCGAAGGATTTATGGACCTCGATCGCCTCCACGACGACTTCAGGCGACTTCTCGCGGGAATCTGTCATGCTCGACCTCCTTCTGCACGCATCAGACGGAGTGCAGCGCGCAGGATGCCCGGGGGCTGCGTACTGGATCGGCCGAGCCGTTGTTCGATCGCGTATTGGACGCATGAAGCGACTGTCGTCATCACGAGGTACCAGATGCTCGCCACGATCAGCAGTTCGATGATCAGGAAGTTCCGGGCGTAGATGTTCTGAGCCCGGGTCAGCAGGTCCTGTGCGGCGACCACCGATACCAGCGAGGTCGTTTTCAGCATCGAGATGGTCTGGTTGCCGATCGGAGGTATGATAACGCGCAGCGCCTGGGGGAAGATGATGCGCAGCATCGACTGGGCTGGCGTATATCCCAGCGCCGTGGCCGCCTCGTTCTGACCGTTGTCGACGGCCAGCAATCCGCCACGGATGATCTCGGCCATGTAGGCGGCCTCGTTGAGGCTGAGGGCGAGAAGAGCCGCAACGAAAGCGGTGACAACATCGTTGGTATCGAGGTGGAACGAACCGATGTCGATACTCGGAATGAACAGTTGGATGTTGAACCAGAATATGATCTGGACCAGCAGCGGCGTTCCCCGGAAGAACCAGATATAGACGCTTGAGAAGCCGGAAATGACCGGATTGGATGCCAGCCTCATCGTGGCGAGGATCGCCCCCGCGACAATGCTAATGATCATTGAAAGTACGGTGAAGAGGATCGTCAGCCTGATGCCGTCGAGGATCGTGTCGTCGAAAATATGCTGAGGGATCGTCGACCAGTTGACGTGCGGGCTGGTGGCGACCATGTAGATCAGGAAGGAAACAACCGCGACAAGGAGGCAGGCGATCACTCGCTGGCCCCAGTTGCGTGCAGGAATGATCCTCGGCGCGCTCATTCGGTCTCTCCATTGTTTCGCTGCTCCAATACTCCGTGGGTGTGCGGGAGAGGGAGGGTTTTACGGCGCACGCCCTTCGCCAGCTCTTTTGCCAGAAGCACAGCGCCGACGACCGGGGCGGTGTCCAGGAGAGCGGGCTTTGCCATCGGGACGCGTTTGGACAAGGCGACCTCGAAGGCTTCGAACAATCGGCGCTGCCTGCTGACTACGCCACCAGCTGCAACGACGTCCGATCCTCGTGCTCCACGGCTGATCAACTGCTCAACCAGAAGGGCCAGTGCGTCACCACCATTCTCGATAACGTCGCGGGCGATCGTCGATCCGCGATCTGCGGCGTCGAACACCAGATGGGCCAGTCCGCCGATACGGGCAGCCGTGCCGAGTTCAGTCATTGCGCGGCCGAACTCCACGGGGTCCGCCACGCCAAGGGCATCCACAAGCAGACGTCCCAGCACGTCCAGGGGTTTTCCCTGATCAATCGAATGTCGCACCGCGCGAGCGGCATCTCGCACAAGCCCGCTGGCGCTGCCTTCGTCGCCCAGAAACCAACCCCAGCCGCCCGCCGAGAGCATGTTGGCATTGGGATCGCGGCTGACGGCTATCGAACCAGTGCCCGCAATTACTGAAATTCCCTGATCTCTTCCGGCCGCCGGAAGTAGAAGTTCCGAGTCATTCAATACCAGTACGAGCCCATGGAGCCGTTCCGCCATCAAAACCTGAAGGGCCAAGCGGTCGGCATCGGTATCGCAACCGTGAGAGCCGATCACACTGGAAGTCGGTTGGCCGTCGGCCAGCTGTAAAATCAGCTCGATCAGGTTGGAAGCATCGGCGATGCGGTCGCGCCTCTGTCGCCACGATGCGGTTTCCAGAACGTGCTCACGTGTTCCGCCGTTGCCACCATCAACGACCAGATGCGTCTTCGTTCCACCAATGTCGATACCTAGAAACATTACTTCCCCATCATTTGATTAGGAAACTTACCTAACTAAATAACATATGCAATATCTTTTTTCGAGCTGCCGCTTTGGCGTTGTCATCGAGGATGCCGCGTGTCGCAACTAATGGTGCCGACAACGGCCCACGTGCTCATCACGAAAAAGCAAAAATTGTCATTTGAGGATTTTGGACAATGTGTGCGCAGATCTTCACCGGGCCGCAGGTTCTGATCTCATTCAAGAGCGAGTGACTGAGTGTGACGCGTCATCACATAGAGTCGTAACGACACCGTCGTTACGACTATTGTAACGATGATGTCGTTACGTTATATAGCATTGGCATACAGGAGTTGCCCATGCCGACTTCACACACGAGCAAGAATGTGGACGCAAGTGTTCCACTAAATATCCGCATCAAGCCCGCGACGCGCAATCTTATTGACCGCGCGGCTGAGTTGCTCGGCAAGACGCGCACCGACTTCATTTTGGAGGCTTCCGAACGCCGCGCCGAGGAAGTGCTGCTCGACCGTACCGTTTTCACGGTAAGCCCCGAGACCCATGCCGAATACCTTGCTAGGCTGGATGCACCTGTACAGTCGAATGAGCGTTTGAAACGCACAATGTCGACCAAAGCGCCATGGGACGAGACGTGACCCTAACCGCGCCGGCTCCTTTGGCCGACCATCATGAACTGGTCGCGTTTGATTCCGGGGTTCCAGAACTTGACGATTGGCTGCGCCGACGTGCCCGTACCAATCAGGTAGGCGGTGCATCACGTACTTTTGTGGCTTGCGAGGGAAACCGCGTTGTAGCCTACTACGCACTTGCCTCCGGCGCTGTGAAAACGCCAGAAGCGCCAGGCCGTATTAGGCGGAACATGCCGGATCCGATCCCAGTCGCCGTACTTGGTCGACTGGCCATTGACCGGTCTTATCAGGGTCGAGGTATCGGTCGGGCGTTGGTCCGTGATGCCGGTCTGCGCCTACTCAACGCCGCCGAAATACTTGGTATCCGTGGCGTGCTGGTGCATGCGATTTCAGATGACGCGCGCGCCTTCTATGAAGCGGTCGGATTTCTGCCTTCACCGTCCGATCCGATGATGCTGATGATTGGATTGAACGACCTCAACCGTTCACTAAGCGCCTAGAACGCGTCTAAAGCGTTCGATTCCCTTCACGAGCGAGACGGAGATGGCCGGCTCGAACGCAATACTCCGTCTGCATCCGAGCCTGGCGCCTTAGTCGCCCCTATGCGGCCTCCCAAACCTGATTCAATATCTTGGCCGCCAAAGCGGCCTTATCCTGTGGCAGAAAGCGGCCATAGTGTTGCTGGACGACATCGGGTGTGTCCTGGATGGCATAGCTCGCTTGCTCGTATGATCCGGTTTGCTTCAGAATATGTGTTGCCAGGATATCCCGCAGATTGTGTGGCCCATGCGGAAGCAAGCCCTTGATGGCGCCGCGCCCAGTATAGGGGTTGTAGATGCCGTACCGCTGGATCACCGTCCGCCACGCTTCATAGAACGTCGCGGAATCGTAGGCCGCGTTGATACTTGTCGTTTTCACCGTCTTTACGAACAGCGTGCCGGGATCCTTTGCTCTGCCCAGAAGCACCCCGCGATGGCGGTCGATATAGGCTTCAAGATATTTGTAGAGATCGAGCAGATCAGGCAGGATCAGACGAAATGGCTTTTGGCCAAAGAAGGAAGAGCCGGAATTCTTGAAGGCGATCGACGGGATCAGCACCTCCCAACCGGCGTCTCGTTCACTCCAGCGCAGCT
>JAGWJK010000475.1 GCA_028865845.1 Rhizobiaceae bacterium | reverse complement strand
GGCAACTCAGCAGCAGCAGCCGGCCCAGAAGACCGAGCCGCAGGGCCAGCCCCAGAATCAGGCAGCTCCCGCGACTGGCCAGCAACAAACCGGTCAGCAGCAGCCCAATCCGGCAACGGCGACACCTGCCCAAGGCAAGGGTACACAGACGCCCGGCAACGCTGCTGCCCAGCAGAATCAGCAGGCGACCGCTCCCGCCGGTGGCGAACAGCTTTCGCCGCAGGAACTTGAGCGTCGCAAGAAGATTGCCGAGAACCCCGCAGCCAGCAACCAGCCTGTCATCCTGCCGGTTCAGAACGGTGCAGCCGTTCTCGACAGCGACAAGGACGCAGCACGGCGTGGCCACCACCAGGGTGCTCCGGGTCAAGGCCAGGCCGGCCAGGGTCAGGGTGGTCAGCGTCCAGCCGGCCAGGGACAAGGTCAGGCAGGTCAAGGCCAGGTCAATCAGGGCCAGGCAAACCAGGGTCAGGTAGGCCAGGGGCAGGCGGGCCAAGCCCAGGCGCCGCAGAACCAGGCTCCGCCAGCTGCCTACAACAAGACGCCGACGTCCGATGCCGAGGCTCAGAGGGCTCTCGGCGGACCGCAGACCCCGCCGGTGAAGATCGAAGCCGTGACGAGCGAACAGGGCCGCAGGCTCGATCGTCGTCCGGATTTTGCACCGCCGGAAGGCGTCGTGGTTCCGCCGGATAGCAATCAAGGCTTCCAGGGCAACATGGGCGGCCGCATCATCCTCAACATCGACAACAATTATGTTGTCCGTCACGACGACACCGAGCGTTTCGTGCGCGATGGCGAGCGTCCGATCTACGAACAGCTTCCGCGCGACCGCTATCGTGAAACGATCGACCGTCCGGATGGCGAACGCATCGTGACCGTGCGCAATCGCTACGGCGACATCATCCAGCGTTCGCGCATCGATGCCGACGGCCGCGAATACGTGCTGTTCTATTCGCCGGAACTTGAGGATCGGCCTGACCACGATGACTATTTCCGCGATCCCGGCGACGATCTGCCGCCGATGCGCCTGCGCATCCCGCTGAACCAGTACATCATCGATACAGAGACGGATCGCCAGGCAAACTATTACGACTTCCTGCGCGAACCGCCGGTCGAACCGGTCGAACGTGTCTATTCGATTAACGAGGTTCGCTACTCCGCTCGTATTCGCGACAAGGTGCGCCGTATCGATCTCGATACGATCACCTTTGCGACGGGAAGCTCGGAGATCCCGATGTCGCAGGCAAGCACGCTGCGCGGTGTCGCCGACGCGATCAACCAGATCGTCAGGAAAGATCCGAGCGAGACCTTCCTCATCGAAGGTCACACCGACGCCGTGGGTTCGCCTGAGAGCAACCTGGTGCTGTCCGACCAGCGTGCGGAATCGGTCGCCAGGGTGCTGAGCGACGTTTACGGCATTCCTCCGGAAAACCTGGTCACCCAGGGTTACGGCGAGCAGTATCTGAAAGTGAATACGCAGGGGCCCGAACAGGAAAACCGCCGCGTTACCATCCGCCGTGTCACGGCATTGGTGCGCCCGGTCGCTTCAAATCAGTAAGCTTTTCCGGCTTCAAGCGTGCAAAGGCCGCCGGGAAACCGGCGGCCTTTGTTATGTCGTGGGTTTGACGAGGCCGACATTGGTTTCGATGAAATCGGCGATCCCCAGCGTATCGTCGAGATCAAAGACGGTGAGGGAACCGGCATCGGCCACCGGATGGTCCGCCGCGATGGCGACGATGTGGGGATCCCGCGATGCCAGTGGGTCTTGATGGGCCGCTTCCAGGCGTCGGGTCTCGATTTTGGGGATTGGCTCGTGCTTGTAGCCTTCGATCAGCACGAGATCGCACGGGGCAAGCCGCGCCAGTATTTCCTCGAAGCCGGGCTGTGGCGCGCTGCGCAGTTCATGCATAATGGCGTAGCGCGTTCCGGAAACGATCGTGACCTCATGCGCGCCGGCCTCGCGATGGCGATAGCTGTCGGCACCGGGTCTATCGATATCGAAGTCGTGATGCGCGTGCTTGATCGTCGAAACCCTGTAGCCGCGCTGCGTCAACTCCGTCACGAGCCGTACTGCAAGCCCGGTCTTGCCGGAATTCTTCCAGCCGGCGATGCCGAAAACCTTGGGCCTTTTCGGCTTGCGCTCTAAAGCGCCGAACCAATTTTCGGCGACGATCAGATCCTCCGGCCTGTTGATATTGAAGAATGGATCGAGCGGGCCGATAGCGGTTTCGATCATTGCGAATTCGACCGTCTTTACAGGATGTCTGGCAAGGAAATCCCTGACGCGGCGCTTGTCGTCGCTAAGCAGCCAGGCTTCGAGATCGTCGGCGATGGCGACGGGCCAGAGGCCGAAGACCGGATGGTCGCGATTGCCCGAGGTGGCGATCACGATTTCTCTGGCATTCTCGACGGCGGTGGCTAGCTGCGCGACGAGGTCGGCCGGAAAGAAGGGGCTGTCCACCGGCACGGTGGCGACATGGGTGGCATCGGGACGGTTGCTTGCCGTGTCGCGCATCGCGGTCAAGACGCCGGCGAGCGGCCCAAGCTTGCCGGAGACGACGTCGGGGACGAGGCGCAGCCCTGCCGTGTCAGGCCAATCGGGATCGGCGTTCAAGGCCGGCGCGGACATCTGGCTTTGGCTGATTTTCCCTGCGATCCGCCTCAGCAGCGGCTCGCCGGCAAGGAGCGCGAAGGCCTTGTTGTAGCCCATGCGGCTGGAATTGCCGCCGGCCAGCAGGAAGACCGGGATGCCGGTGGGATCGTCGATGATACTGGACATGGCGGAAGACCTCAGGCAGGCACGCGCGGCGCGGATTCCTGGGCAACGCGTTCAGCCGCCTGACGCCTGCTTTCCCGGTAGAACGTATAGAGGCCCGAGGCAATGACAATGGCCGATCCAACGGCGGTCCAGGCATCCGGTATTTCACCGAAGAATATCAGGCCAAGCAGGGCGGACCAGATAAGACTGAGATATCGAAAGGGTGCGACGAAAGAAATTTCGCCGGTGCGCATGGCCTGGATGATCGATTGATAGCCGACAAGAACCAGGATCGAGGCCATCAATATGTGCAGCAGCGGCGTCATCGTCACCGGTTGCCAGCCGCCCAGCGGGATGATCGACAGGGCGCCGAGCACGGAGATGGAGATCGCCGTGCAGACCGTCACCATCAGCGACGGCACGCTTTTGTCGACGCAGCGTGTGGCAAGATCACGGGCAGCCGTCGCAAACATGCTGCCGACGACGAGCAGGGCCGCCGTGGTGAAACCATCCGGGCCGGGGCGGCAGATGATGAGCACCCCGACGAAGCCGATGACGATCGCCGTCCAGCGCCGCCAGCCGACCGGCTCCTTGAGAAACAGGGCGGCGCCCAAAGTGACGGCGAGCGGCAATGCCTGCAGGATCGCCGAAGCGTTGGCAATCGGCATCATGCCCAGCGCGGTAATGTAGGTTGCAGCCGAAATCGCCTCACAGATGATGCGCAGCGCGATCATCGGCTGCAGGATAACCTTCCATGAGCGCAGCGCGCCCATATGACGCGCCAGCAGAAAAACGAGGATGCTGGTGAAGAAGCCGCGCAGGAACATGATCTCGCCGGCATTCATCGTCGGGATGACCGATTTCGACAACGCATCGCTACAGGAGAAGCCGGCCATCGCTATGGCCATGTAAATTGCGCCCTGCATATTCTTCGACTGCGCCATAAAGCGATCCCCTGGTATATCAGCTTGATCTACTGTGGTTTTTTGCAAAATGGAATCGCCAGTGGTGCATTGTCGGCCAAATTCGATTGTGCGTTGCAGCGAAGGCTAAAATCCGCGCCTCAAATGATCGCGTAAAAGTCGCAATTGAGATACCGCAACAATTTTTTGCAGGTACTGCAACCTTTTGCGTCACCGATTAATTGTTATTCAATCTTATTTCCCGAGGCTCGCCTCAGTTTTGCATGAGGCAGAAGCACTTACCGCAGCGCAGCAGGAATGAGACTCCCGCGGCCACCGGACAAAACCAAATCCTTTGGGGCGCGGCATGTTTTTCATTGATCGTCTTTTGCAAAGTCGGCGAATCGTTACCAAGGTCCTGATCTTTGTCGTTCCGCTGGTGGTTTTGATCGCCGGCGTCGGCCTGGTGGGTTATCACACGGCCAATATCCTGAACGGCCACATGACGGTGACGCGCGCGACGATCGAGAACATCAGCGATTTCGAGAATTTGCAGGCGGCGCTCCAGGAGTTCACCACCTCGCCCTCCGACGAGACGCGCAAGGCGCTCGGCGACAAGATCGATGCGCAGGAAGCCGGCGTGCAGCGCCTGAGCGGCCTGCTCAGCGACGATCAGCGCGCCAAGATTTCCGAGGTCAGCGACCTCGCCGCAAAGATGCGGGCGCAGATGGCGACGCTCTGGACCATCAAGCAGAAGCAGGACGCCGACGCCGATGCGATCCAGAAATCCGTTCAGGGGATCGAAGCGGCCGGCAAGGCCGCCGGGAAGCAGATCGACATCATCCGCAAGGATTTCAGCGACAAGGAAACCTTCGCCAAGGAACTGCTCTACGACGCTGCCGCCTATAAGGGATTGTCCGACAAGATGGGCAACCTGCGCGTCCAGGTGCAGATGGCTACCGATTCCGACGAGGAAATTTCCGATGCGCGGACCTACACGGACGCCATTCTGAAGCAGGTCGCAAC
>JAGWJK010000474.1 GCA_028865845.1 Rhizobiaceae bacterium | reverse complement strand
CAGAGCCAGGTTCTCGAACAAGGCTTCCGCGAGCGACGGGCGGCGGCTCCAGCGTGCGAAGGAGCGATCCGACATGCGGGCGTTGACGAGGATCTGCGGTATGCGCCGGCGCCCCAGCTCCAGAATGGTCATCGGCCAGATCTCGGATTCGGCGATGATGGCGCAATCGGGCTGCCAATAATCGAGGAAGCGGCTGACGGCCGGCTTCAGGTCGAGCGGCACGTATTGATGGATGACCTCGTCGCCGAGACGTTCCCGCACCACCTTGGCCGAGGTAATGGTCCCCGTGGTCAGGATGACATGGATGTCGCGACGACGGATCTCGCGAATCAAAGGTATGACGGCCGATGTCTCGCCGACGCTTGCTGCATGAAACCAAACGAGCGGCCCTTGCGGACGGTTGGCGCTGGCATAGCCGAAGCGCTCAAGCCGGCGGGCACTTTCTTCCTTGCCCTTGGCGGCACGAAAGGTGAGGTAGGGGCTGACCAGGGGATAGATGGCTATCCCGCCGAGGCGATAGGCACCCAAAGCGAAACGCGCCCTGAGGCTGCTCATATCGATTGCCTCCGATCCAAGCTGATCGTCATCGATGCCAAACCCTAGTTACGTCACGGCCGAGGTTCAGCCGATTCTTGGTTCTGATTGCGTCAAAAATGGTGCGTCTTGGCCGAAATCATTTCGGCGTGGCCCGTTTAGACGAGGACTGTCGAGTATAAACGCGAAAGGGAACGATCCCTCGGGATCAAGCCTTTTCCTGCGGATCAAGCAAGCGGTGCAGGTGGACGATGAAATAACGCATGTGGGCGTTGTCGACGGTCTGCTGTGCCTTCGACTTCCAGGCGGTCAACGCGCTGGCATAATCGGGATACATGCCGACGATATCAAGCTTGTTCAGGTCGCGAAACTGTACGTTCTGGAGGTTTTCCAATTCCCCGCCAAAAACGAGGTGCAATAGCTGCTTCTTGCCGCTGGTCTCAGTCATTTTCTTACTCTTTCTGCTGTCGTCCCCCTCTCCATTTCCTGTGAGGGATTTTGACGCAAAGGTCAACCATCTCGTCTGTGGGAGAGCTGCCTCAGGAAGGCCGGCAGATGCGCTGCCGGTGCGCCGCAAAGCTCGCCATGGGAAACATCGGCCCTGTTATAGCGCAGTGGATTGCCGGCAAGGTCGACCAGCGCGCCGCCGGCACGCTCCAGGATGAGGTCCGCAGCGGCAAGATCCCAGTCGTGGGAGTTGCTCTTGACGATCGTTCCCTCCAGGCGGCCGTCGGCAACCATGGCCAGGCGATAGGCGAGCGACGGTATATGCTTCACCCGCTCGATCGTCTTGCGGAAATCAGGATCGAAGCCTTTCAGCATATCCTCGCCGGTCGCAAACCTGTGGATATCGTGTTCCATCCTGTTCGAAACCGCAATCACTTCGCCGTTCTTCAGGGCTGGACCGTCCGTCGTCGCCACGAACAGCTCGTCGAGCGCCGGCGCATAGAGAACGCCCGATGTCGGGCGGCCATCGGTCACGACGGCAACGCTGACGCACCAGAGATCCAATCCGCCGATAAAGCCGCGCGTACCATCGATCGGATCGACGACGAATAGCGTCGCGTGCGACGGCCGCTCCGCATCATCATCGGTCTCCTCCGACAGCCAGCCGTAATTAGGGCGCGCCGGACGCAGGATCGAGGCGAGTTTTTCGTTGGCGGCAAAATCGGCTGCGCTGACCGGGGACTTGCCTTCGTTCTTCCACCAGACTTCCGGTGACTGGCGGAAGAAACCGAGAGCGATCTTGCCTGCCTGCCGCGCGGCCTCGACAATCAGGTCGAGATCGCTTTGCGTGTCGGCAGGTCCAGTCATTGTCAAAATCCGATCTCCGGCTCAGCGCCCGGCCAAGGTCATGCCTTCGATGGCGATGGTCGGCGACGCCGTTCCAAAATCCCGGTCGATGTCGTTGGCCGGCGTCACGCGCATGAACATCTCCTTGAGGTTCGAGGCGATCGTCACCTCGGAGACCGCAAAGGTCAATTCGCCGTTTTCGATCCAGAAGCCGGTGGCGCCACGGCTGTATTCGCCGGTGATCATGTTGACGCCCTGACCGATCAGCTCGGTGACGTAGAAGCCGTTGCCGACATTGCGGATCAGGTCCTCGGGCGAGATATCGCCGGGCTCCAGTGCCAGATTGGTCGAGGATGCGGATACGGACGTGCCGCCGCGAGCGCCGCGACCGTTGGTGCGCAGGCCGCCGCCGATCTCGCGGGCGATCGAGGTCGACAGGAACCAATGCTTCAGGACGCCGTCTTCGATCATCACCAGCCGCTCGCCGGCAACGCCTTCGCCATCGAAGGGCCGTGAAGCGGGGCCGCGCACGACCATCGGGTCGTCGGTGATCGAGAGGCCCGCCTTCAGCACCTGCTGACCCATCTTGTCGCGCAGGAAACTGGTCTTGCGCGCAACCGAGGCACCGTTGATGGCAGAGGCGATATGGCCGACGAAGCCGCGCGCAACGCGCGGATCGAACACGACGGTCACATCCTTGCCGGTCGGAACCTGGCGGGGATTGATGCGCTTGACAACGCGTTCGCCGGCGCGGCGTCCGATCGCCTCCGGCGCATCGAGCTCGGCAAAATAGAGGCGGCTGTCGAAATCATAGTCCCGCTCCATACCGGTGCCTTCGCCGGCGATGACGCTGACGGAGCGGCTGAAGCGCGAGCCCATATAGTGGCCTGCAAAACCATGCGAGGTGGCGAGCACCATACCGCCCATGCCGGCGGATGCACCAGCGCCAGAGGAGTTGCTGACGCCGGCAACGCCGAGGGCCGCCTCTTCCATCGCAAGGGCCGCCTCGCGCAGCTGCTCGGACGAAACCTCGGTCGGATCGAAGAGCTGCAGATCGGGATGGTCCTTGGTGAGATTGGCTTCATCGGCCAGGCAGGCAAACGGATCTTCCGGCGAGACCTTGGCCATGGCGACGGCGCGTTCGGCAAGCGCCTTCAGGTCGAAGCCGGGATTGGCCGAAACGCTGGCAACGCGGTTGCCGACGAATACCCGCAGCGAAAAATCATCGCTTTCGGAGGATTCAGTGCCTTCGACCTTGCCGAGGCGAACCCCGACGGATTGCGCGCGCGACCGCACGACGACGGCATCAGCCGCATCCGCACCGGCTTTGCGGGCGAGATCGATCAACTGGCTGGCGCGGGAAAGCAGAGTGGCGGAATCGATTTCTGAAGACATGATTTGGCCTTTCCTTCGCGTTCCATTTATTGTGCACTACATAAAGCATCAAGGGCGGCCATGCCGATTCTTGTCCGAATGTCCTCGCGCGCTGTTCTTTCTGATGATCCCTCCCAATTCGTCAGAGAAAACCGCTCGCTGCCACACCGCCTGCCCAAAGAGAGAAACAGACGATGTCCGCGCCCAATGCCCTCTTCACCGAAACCCTCATGCTGCTCGGCGGCGCCGTCATTACGGCACCGATCTTCAAGAAATTGGGATTGGGCACTGTGCTCGGCTATCTCGCCGCCGGCGTCGTCATCGGGCCGGTGCTGCATGGCATCGGCGATGGTGAATCGGTGTTTTCGGTTGCGGAGCTCGGCGTCGTCTTCCTGCTGTTCATCATTGGACTGGAATTGAAACCCTCGCGCCTGTGGCAGATGCGGCGCGATATTTTCGGGCTCGGAACGGTGCAGGTGGTGTTGACTGGCCTGGTGCTGACACTGGTTGCCGACCTTACCGGCCTCGTCGACTGGCGCGGCAGCCTCATCGTCGGATTCGGCCTCGCGCTGTCGTCGACCGCCTTTGCGATGCAGATCCTGGAGCAGGAGGGCGACGTCAACACGAAATACGGTCAACGCGCCTTCTCGATGCTACTGCTGCAGGATCTGGCGATCGTGCCGCTGCTGGCGCTCGTCACCGTTCTCGGCGGACCGAAGGGGACAGCCTCCAATCCAATTCTCGACTTTGCCATTGCCGTCGGCGCGGTCGGCGGGATGATCATCGCCGGACGTTACCTGCTGACACCTTTGTTTCAGGTCATCGCCCGCACCGGCGCGCGTGAGGCGATGATCGCGGCTGCGCTCCTGGTCGTCATGGGATCGGCAACGCTGATGCAGCTTGCGGGCCTGTCGATGGCAATGGGTGCCTTCCTCTCCGGCGTGATGCTGGCCGAATCCTCCTATCGGCATGAACTGGAGGCCGATATCGAGCCGTTCCGCGGTGTGCTCCTCGCCATCTTCTTCATCGCCGTCGGCCTGTCGCTGCAGCTCGCCGTCATCGCCGACAACTGGCTGCTGATCATCCTCGCCGTGCCCGTCGTGATGGTTCTCAAGGCCGTCATCATCTACGCGATCTGCCGCATGACCGGCTCCTCGCATGACGATGCCATTCGCATCGCCGGTCTCCTGCCGCAGGGCGGCGAATTCGGTTTCGTACTGTTCAGCACGGCGAGTGCCAGCGGCCTGTTCTCCAGCAGCACGGCGTCGCTGCTGATCGCGATCGTGACCCTGTCCATGGCGCTGACGCCGCTCGGGTTTGGCCTGTCAAAGCGCCTTCTCAGCGGCGACGCGCATGAGGAGCTGGACGAGGATTTCGAGGGCGCCGGTTCGGATGTCCTGATGATCGGCTTCTCGCGCTTCGGCCAGATCGCGTCGCAGATCCTGCTTGCCGGCGGCCGCGATGTTACCGTTATCGACTTCTCCGCCGACCGCATAAGGCA
>JAGWJK010000473.1 GCA_028865845.1 Rhizobiaceae bacterium | reverse complement strand
CATTAGCGTTGCCGAATTCAACGCCCGGCTGGACGACGATGCCAATGACCCGATCGATGGCGGCATGCGCGCCCGCCTGCTCAAAGGCGGTGCGATGAACGTCCATTGTCTTCAGCGCGGCCTCGGGCCGCGTCAATTCCAGTTCGTCGAGTTTATGCGTTGCACCACCCGGCGGCGGGACTTCCGTGCCGATAATATAGACCGGTGGTCTGCGGCCCGCGCGTGCCGACGCCTCTTCTGCGGCCCTGGCAAGGCGTGCGGCGCGGACGGCAGTGAGATCGTCGGCAAGTGCGGCGGGCTCGCCCGCACACCCCATCGAAGTGTCCAGATGCAGTTTCTCGAAACCGGCTTCGGCATAGGCGACAACCATGGCTTCCGCCTTAGCCATTGCTTCTTCCACGGGATATTTCCGCCACGGATTGGGACCGAGATGATCACCGCCGAAGATGATCCGATCGCTTGGAAAACCAATCCGTTGCGCGATATTTTCGACAAATCGAATGAAGTCGACCGGCGTCATGCCGGTATATCCGCCTTCCTGATTGACCTGGTTGCAGGTCGCCTCGATCAGGACAACGCGATCCTCGCGCGCTGCGCGGCGAAGCGTGACCTCGATCACCAATGGATGGGCGGAACAGACGGAAGTTATGCCGCGTGGCAAAGGCAAGGCCCGTGGTCCGAAGAGTTTGCTAAGCGCAACTTGCCGATTTCGATCGATTGCCGCGCTCATGCCAGTGTCACGACCTTGGTAAGATGACGAGGCGATACCGTATCTATCTTTCTCGCCTGGGCCGCACGCTCTCCGAGGATTTGCAGGGCGGGCAAGAAGACGAGGCCGGAAAGCGACGGCTCGGCGTTAGCCGCAAGCTCGATATCGCCAGGCCCGCCAAGACCGATGACAAGCGCTCCCTTCTCGCGCAGTTCCTCGACCAGCTTGGCCTCGGCTGCCTTCTGGTCCGGACTGTAGAGCATTACGGCCGCCGTCTTTTCGTCGACGAGACTGATCGGGCCGTGGCGATATTCGAGCGGATGGAAGGCCTGGGTCATGACCTGGCTCATTTCCATCAGCTTCAAAGCCCCCTCCGACGCCATTCCAAACAGCGGGCCGCCGCCGAGGAAGACGACGTGGGACCGCTTGAGGATGGTTTGGGATAGTGCGGCGTCGAGCGCCTTTGCCAGCGACTGAGCCGAGGCGACGACTGATGCCGGGATGTTGCGGCCGATCATCTGAAGACCGAGCAGCAGCATCAGGCTTGCCGATACCGTCATCACAATTCCCTCTTCAGGATGGGTGGCGGCGGCAACGACCTGATCGCTGTTCTGCGCAAGCGTGCTGTCCGGCTCGACGGTCAGGCCGGTGACGAATGCGCCGCTGGCGCGGCTTTTCTTTGCGGCGGCAACCGTCTCGGTCGTCTCGCCGCTGCGGGAGATGGCGACGACATGCGTCTTCTGCCAGTCAGGCCAAAATGCGTTCGGGCGGTTCAGCCACTCGGCGCCTGGAACCGCGATCGCCTTTCGTCCGGCCTCATTCGCATAGGCCGCGAGCGACAGAGCGAGATAATACGAGGTGCCACAGCCCACAAAAACGAGAAGATCGCTTTTCGTGGTCGCCGAATTCGAGCCGAGAGCTTTTTCCCAGTAGGGGAATTGCTCGAAAATCACCTTTTCGGTCGTGTTCATGATGTCTCCGATTATTTGACCGAACCGGCCAGCAGACCGCTGACGAGGTATCGGTTGAGGAAGATGACGACGAGGGCGGGGATGACGATGGCGATGGATCCGCTGGCCGTGATCAGCCCGTAGTCGATAAAGTTTTTGGTGACGAACTCGGGAATGAGCACCGTCAGCGGCTTCGTCGCCTGCGGCGAGAAGATGAGGGGAACGAGATACTGTCCCCAGGCTCCGAGGAACGTCAGGATGGCGGCAGCGGTCAGGCCCGGCCCGGCAAGCGGCAGCACGATATGGAAGAGGATGAACAGGCGCCCCGCGCCATCAAGCTGCGCTGCCTCCTCCAGCGCAATGGGAAGAGCCTCAAAGACGCTTCGCAACAGCCAGAGCGACAACGGCAGATAGGCCGAGACGTAAATCAGCGCGACGCCCACATAGGTGTCGATGAGATGCATCTTGATCATGATCTGGTAGAGCGGGATCAGGACGGCATAGGCCGGGATGGCAAGCGTCGCGACGACGGCGGCAAAGAGCGTCTGCCGGCCGGCGAACTGCATGCGCGTGAAAGCATAGGCGCCGAGCGCCGATATTGCGACGCAGAGGATTGTGGCGGCAACGGAGGTGATGATGCTGTTCACCAGCGCGGCCCTGAATTGCCTCCAGACCTCCACGCCGCCGATGCGATCGACATTGATGCCGAGAAGACGCGAATAGTGGTCGAACGTGATATGGTGAGGGAAGAAATTGATCGGCCGAACCGAGAAATCCTCGGTAGGCGTCAGCGAGCTTGCGACCGTCCAGTAGATCGGTCCGAGCGACCACAGGAGCAGAAGGACTACTCCGGCCGATATCAGCAAGCGGTGGGAAAGGCTGGGTTTCATCAGTCAAACCGTGTGTTGCGATAGACGCGAAGGACATAGACGAGCGAGACCAGTAGCGAGACGAAGGTAATCGTCACCGACAGCGCCATCCCGTAGGAAAAGCGCAGGTTCTGAAATGTCTCCAGATAGATCTGCACAAGGATCGGCCGGGTTTCGAGACTGGATCCCGCAAGCACCCAGGCTTCGTCGAAAAGATTGAAGGCATTCACCGTCGCATTGGTCATGGCGACCGCGATGGCGCTACGCACCAGCGGAAGCGTGACGAGAGCAAACATCTGTCGCTGCGTCGCTCCGTCGATGCGGGCTGCTTCATAAAGATGGGCTGGAATGCTCTGCATGGCGGCGAGCACGATGACGATCGTCAAGGGCATCATGCGCCAGACATGCACCACCGTGACGGCAATGATCGCGCTTGTTCGGTCGTTGAACCAGACGTGATTGTCGAATGGCAGCCCGAAAGCCGAGAGAATGCCGTTCAGCAGCCCCGCGCCTGGCTGGTAGATCCAGAGCCAGATCACCGAGTTCACAACACCCGGCAAGGCCCAGGGCAGGATCACCGCAGCCAGAAGCCATTGACGTCCGATCTTGACCTGATTGATCAATGCGGCAGCCAGAACACCGAAGACGGTCTCGGCGGCGACAGCCAGCACGACATAGACGAGGGTGTTTACCCATGTCGTGCCGAGCTGCCCGTCGGAAAACATGCGGGCGTAATTTTCCAATCCCACGAAGGGCGTGCCGGGCTGCATGGGGTTGACCCTATGCAGGCTGTCCCAGAGTGTGCGCGCCATCGGATAGAAGACGAGCGCCGTCATGGTGACGATGATCGGCAGGACCAGCAGGAGGCCGAGGAGAGTGTCGGCATTGAAGCCGACACTCCGTTTGCTGACCGATCCGTCGGATGCGACAGCCGTCATTGCGCCATTGCCTGCTTGGTGGCAGCAGCAATGTTTTCGACAGCCTGATCGACCGTTATTTCTCCCTTGGCGGCGCTGTTGATCGCGGTATTAACGCCGCTCGAGAACTGCGGATACCAGGGCGGCGTGCCTTGCTGGAACAGCGGTTCGACCGTCTTAGACTGCGCCACAAGCGCGTCGCCGCTATTGAGTTTGCCTTCCGAATTAAGCTCGGCGAGGGCAGAGGTTCTTGTCGGCAGGGCGCCGTTCACGATGTTCTGCTTCTGGAACTCCTTGCTCGTGAACCATTTGACAAAGGCAAGCGCTGCTTCCTTGTGGGTCGAAACGTTCGGTATCCCCAGCGCTTCCGGCAGACCGAAGCTGCGTGTCGTCCCGCTTTCCGTCGGAACGAGGATTGCCTGGACCTGGCCAGCGACCTTCGACTGTGCGGGGTCGTTCATTTGGCCAAGACGGCCCGGCTCGCCCGAGATCATGATGCTGGTGATCCCCTGCGCGAACATGCTTTCGTTGATCTGGCTGTCCTTCAGGCCCGTCGAGGCAGGGTCGACGAGACCGTCCTTGAGCAGCTTCAATTCGAAAGCCAGCGCCTTGTAGCCGGCAGAGTCCGGCTTGGTGAACAACGGGTTGAAATCCTTGTCGAAAAGTTCGCCACCGAAGGCCTTCGTCAGGAGATACCAGCTTGTCGACGCGCCTTCCGTTGCCGACAGCGGAAGGCCGATCGGATAGGTCGAAATGCCCTTTTCCTTGATCTTCTTGGCGTCCTCGACCAGCGCATCGAGGGTTTTCGGCATCTCGGTAATGCCGGCATCGGCGAAATGCTTCTTGTTGATCAGCATCACGCGAAAGTCGTTGGTGTAGGGAACGCCAAGCAGCTTGCCGTCGACCGTGAAGATCTTGGAAACGCCGATGTCGTCGACGGTCTGCGCGTCGATTGCGTCGTTCAGCGGCATGTACCAGCCGGCGGCGCTGAACTGTCCGGTCCAGGACCAATCGAATTCGGTGACATCGGCCGGCGCCGTGCCGGCGACAAGTGCGGTCACCAGCTTCGGACGGATATCGTCCCAGGACAGAGTTTGAAGGTCGACGTGAATGCCGGTCGCGGCTTCGAAGTCGGCGGCGACGTTCGCGCCCTGGGGCGATGGCATCAGAACCGTGATCGATTGACCCGCTAGAGGCTTGGCATCATCGGCGAATGCCGATGAGGTAATGGCAAGCGCGGTCGAGGCAAATGAAAGCAATATAAATCTACGCATGTT
>JAGWJK010000472.1 GCA_028865845.1 Rhizobiaceae bacterium | reverse complement strand
CTTCGTGACATCTCCCCCACAAGGGGGGAGATCGTTGGGAGTTTGCCGTCCGCTTCAACACAACGATCCGATATAGGCCCAACAGGTACGAAGCTTATTTGGAGCAAGATCTACCAGCGGGTTACCAATCTCCCCCCTTGTGGGGGAGATGTCACGACAGTGACAGAGGGGGGTAACGCACGCCCGGCATATACGGAGGCATCGGCCCCATGACCACTATCCCCAACTTCGCCAACGTCTCCTGGAAGAAGCCGAAAACGGCCTCAGCGACGACAGACGCGCCCGCATGGCCGACGCCTGAAGGCATCAGCGTCAAGCGGAGCTACGACGCGACCGATCTCGTCGGCCTCGACTTCCTCGACACCTATCCGGGTGCCGCACCCTTCGTGCGCGGCCCCTACCCGACCATGTATGTCCAACAGCCGTGGACCATCAGGCAATATGCCGGCTTCTCCACGGCCGAGGAATCGAATGCCTTCTATCGCCGCAATCTCGCGGCCGGCCAGAAGGGTCTTTCGGTCGCTTTCGATCTCGCCACCCATCGCGGCTACGACAGCGATCATCCGCGCGTTGCGGGCGATGTCGGCATGGCAGGCGTGGCGATCGATTCGATTCTCGACATGCGCCAGCTCTTCGACGGCATTCCGCTCGGCGAGATGAGCGTGTCGATGACCATGAACGGCGCAGTGCTGCCGATCATGGCGCTCTATATCGTCGCGGCAGAGGAACAGGGCGTCTCCGAGGACAAGCTCTCCGGCACCATCCAGAACGACATCCTCAAGGAGTTCATGGTCCGCAATACCTATATCTACCCGCCGCAACCCTCGATGCGGGTCGTGTCCGATATCTTCAGCTACACCAGCCAGCGGATGCCGAAGTTCAATTCCATCTCGATTTCCGGCTATCACATGCAGGAGGCAGGTGCGACGGCGGATCTGGAGCTCGCCTATACGATCGCCGACGGCATCGAATACGCCCGCGCCGGCGTTGCTGCCGGGCTCGATATCGACAGTTTCGCGCCAAGGCTCTCCTTCTTCTGGGCCGTCGGCATGAACTTCTTCATGGAAGTCGCGAAGATGCGGGCAGCGCGCATGATCTGGGCGGCGCTGATGCAGAAGAATTTCGCGCCGAAAGACCAGAAATCACTGGCTCTTCGGACCCATAGCCAGACCTCCGGCTGGTCGCTGACGGCGCAGGACCCGATGAACAACATCATCCGCACCATGGTCGAAGCGATGGCCGCCACCCAGGGGCACACCCAGTCCCTGCATACCAATTCCTTCGACGAAGCCTTGGCGCTGCCGACCGACCACTCGGCCCGGATCGCACGCAACACGCAGATCCTTCTGCAGAAGGAATCCGGCACGACCGGGATCATCGACCCCTGGGGCGGCTCGGCCTATGTCGAGCGGCTAACGCATGACCTTGCCGCCAAGGCGCTTTCGCATATCGAGGAGGTCGAGGCGCTGGGCGGCATGGCGAAGGCGATCGAAAAAGGCATCCCCAAGCTGCGGATCGAAGAAGCCGCCGCTCGGACGCAAGCGCGCATCGACAGTGGTCACCAGACCGTCGTCGGCGTCAACTTCTCGCGACCGGAACGGGATATCGAAGTCGACGTGCTGAAAGTCGACAATTCCGAGGTCCGCGCCCGGCAGCTCTCAAAGCTGCAGCAGTTGAAAGGCACCCGCGAGACAGCCGCCGTCGAGAGCGCCTTGGATGCGCTGACCGACGCAGCGCGCAACGGTACCGGCAACCTGCTGGATTTCGCCGTCAAGGCGGCGCGCGCCAGGGCGACGGTCGGCGAAATCTCGCTTGCGCTTGAAAAAGCCTATGGCCGGCACGTCGCCGAGATCAGGACCATCTCCGGCGTCTATCGCAAGGAAGTCGGGGCGGATGATGCCGTCTTCAACAAGGCCGTCGCCAAGGTCGATGCGTTCGCGCGCAAGCGGGGCGAAAAGCCGCGTATCCTGGTCGCCAAGATGGGCCAGGATGGCCATGATCGCGGCCAAAAGGTCATCGCCACGGCCTTCGCCGATCTCGGCTTCGACGTGGTGGTCGGTGCAATGTTCCAGACGCCGGAAGAAGTCGCCGATCTTGCTGCGCGCGAAGGCGTCGACATCATCGGCGCTTCGTCGCTCGCCGCCGGTCACCTGACGTTGGTGCCGGAGTTAAAGGAGGCGCTGGATCGGCGCAATGCGCGTCACATGCTGATCGCGGTCGGCGGCGTTATCCCGCCTCAGGATTTCGAAGCGCTGAGAGCCGCGGGTGCCGACGCGATCTTCCCGCCGGGCACGGTGATTGCCGATGCCGCCGCGGCACTGATCGACCAGATGATGCGATAGATCGCAGCCGCGATCAGGGTTCTATGTGCTCGAACCGCTCGACCATGGTCTGCTGCGTCTTGGCGGAGCGTCGGCGGATCATGAGGAAGCGCCCCGCGAAGATCTGCGCAGGATCCTCGTTCGGAATGTGCCAATGGCCTTCGATTTCGCAGCCGTCCAGGCTCAAATGGCCTTCGTAATGGACGCTGTGGGATAGGCCGCCGCCCTCATAAAGCTTGACGAAGTTTACGAGGTCGTCGCTGCGCTTGCCGTTGACCGATGCATGCGCCTTGACCCCTCGGTGGCCGCGACGCTGCATGGTTTCGTGGATCGAGCCAGAAAACGAACCTCCGAATTCGATCAGCGTTGCGAGAAAGTGGCTTTCGGGAATCTCATACTTGGCCGGATAGTTATAAATGCCGTTCCAGATGCCCGTCAGGTTGAAGCTTCTATCGACCGAAACCACACGCTCTCCCATGCCTTGAACCGCCGCCCCTCTTCATCAACCTACCGGTCAGACGGAAAAAAGCAAATGGTTCAAGCCGCTATGCTCTTGAAGAACTGGATGCTCTGGTCGATTTCGCCAGGGAGCGCCGAGGTGTGATTTCCCGGCAGGGTCGCCATCTCCATCTTCACTCCGCCGGCGGTGGCGCGCTTTGCAAGCAGCCCGAGGCGGGTCTCGCCACGCACTTCCTCGCTGCCATGCATCACCTTCAAGGGGCACTTGAAGCTGTGCGCATAGCAGATCGGCGACCGCATCTGGAATTCGCGCGGGTTCTTGTCGTTGAACCGGATATCCTGCGGATAGCGGTTGAAGAAGGCAAACGCGTCGGGATTGGCGGAAATCGGTGCAGCGGCACGGAAGCGCCTAGTCGACATCGATGCCAGCATCGTCAGCGTACCGCCGATACTGTGACCGGCAATGAACATGCGATGCGGATCGACGCCCGGCAGGCTGCGCAGGCGCTCGGAAGCGGCAAGCACATCCGATACCTCGTCATAAAAACCGGAGAAATTGCCCTTCTGGCCGTTCTCGCCGCGCATTGAGGGGATCATGACGATATAGCCGGCATCAATGTAAGGCTTCATCAAGAGCCAATGACCCTGACCGATGGCGTTGCCGCCATGCAGGAAGAGCACCGCCGGCTTTGGCTTCGCCGTACGTTCGTAGCGCGATACCCAGGCAACCAGCTCGAGTTCGCCGCCATAGCCGCTTCGGTAGAATATCTGATCGGCACCGGTAGGGGCAACCAGCGGCTCGTAATTATCCGGTGCCGGACCCTTGTTCACGAGATCTGTGCGGAACTTGCGGCGCTCCTTGGCATAGTCTCCCAAAAGCAGCGGCGGATCGCCCGGGCCTTCGATCGGCGAGGCAACGGTCGGCTTCGGCTCAGCCGCCTTCGGATCGACGACCTTGGGGGTTGCATCCTTCGTTTCGACAGCCTTGGTTTCAGCTGCGTCGGCCAGAGAGGGGATCAGGAAAGCAGCGGCGAGGCCCGTAATTACGGTACGACGAGTGGGGCGAAATGCTTTATCTTCAGACGTTGTCATATGCTTTGTCCAAGTGTCCCCGGCAACAACAAATTTGCACAGGTTGAAAGACGAGGCCAACTCACTTTGTAGTGAAGAATCAACCTCTGTCATTCATCAACTGCGGGGGCCTTGGCGTCAATTAGCGCTATCAAATTTTCCAGCCGATCCGCCTCGTAGGGGGGCTTTTCGGGGCGAAGGCGGGCGATGCGCGGAAAACGCATGGCGACGCCCGATTTGTGACGGGTCGAACGGTTGATCCCCTCAAAGGCCACTTCGAGCACAAAGCCGAAATCACGATCCGCGCGGACGGCGCGGACAGGCCCGAAACGATCGACGGTGTTGTTGCGCACGAACTTGTCGAGGATTTCCAGTTCCGCATCGGTGAAGCCGAAATAGGCCTTGCCGACGGGCACGAGCTGCTCGCCCTCCGGCGTCATGGCCCACACCCCGAAGGTGAAATCCGAATAGTAGCTGGAGCGCTTGCCGTGGCCACGCTGGGCGTACATCAGCACGGCGTCGACATTATAGGGATTGCGCTTCCACTTGAACCACGGCCCCTTTGCGCGACCGGCGAGATAGGCGCTGTCGCGGCGCTTGATCATGACGCCTTCGATGACTGGATCGGGCGGCGAGGAGCGCAATCCGTCCAACTCCTCCCAGGAGGCGAAGTCGACCAGCGGCGAGAGATCGAAACGGTCATGCGGCGCGGCTTCGATGATCTCCGACAGTCGCTCGCGACGATCGAGAAAGCCGCGAGCCCTGACATCCTCCTCGCCGTCGAAAAGCAGATCATAGGCGCGGATGAAAGCCGGGAACTCCTCCAGCATCTTTGCCGTGACGGTCTTGCGGTTCAGCCGTTGCTGCAGGTCGGAAAAGGTGCGCGTCGGGCTGTT
>JAGWJK010000471.1 GCA_028865845.1 Rhizobiaceae bacterium | reverse complement strand
GCGAACCGTCATGTGCGGATAGAGCGCGTAGGACTGGAACACCATCGAGACGCCGCGTTCGCCCGGCGGAAGCTGATCGACGCGCCGTCCGCCGATCCAGATCTCGCCACGCGTGATCGACTCGAGCCCTGCGATCATGCGCAAGAGGGTCGACTTGCCGCAGCCGGAACCGCCGAGAAACACGACGAATTCTCCGCGCTCGATCGTCAGATCGATATCGTTCAGAACCTGCACCGCACCGAAATGCTTGGTGACGCCCTTGATTTGAATGCCTTCCATTTTTCCTCCTCCAGGAGAATTTGATTTCGTCGCCTGCCGTTTTCTTCTTCGCCTATTTGACGGCGCCAACCGCCACACCGCGTGTTAGCGTGCGCTGGAATATCAGGAAGAAAATCACGGTCGGCAGCACGCCGAGCAGCGAAGCGGCCGCAATCGACGTCGGCTCCGAGTTATTCGCACCGGTCAGCACACCCATGGCGACCGAAACGGTTTGATTGTTATTGGAGACCAGGAACACCAGCGGGATCAGGAATTCGTTCCAGGTCCAGATGAAGAAGAAGGTCGCAAGCACCGCAAGCGTCGGCCGCAATACCGGCACGATCACCTTCCAGAGGATTTGCCAGCGGGTGGCGTTGTCGAGCTGTGCCGCCTCGATGATCTCGCGCGGGAAAGTCGACATGACGGAGGTCAGGAGATAGGTGCCGAACGCGGTGTGCAGGACGCCGATGATCAGGATCACGGCCAGCATGCTGTCGAACAAGCCCACAGCCTTGGCCATGTAGTAGAGCGGATAGACCAAAGCTTCCTGCGGGGCCATGATCGAGATCAGCAGGATGACCAGCATCCCCTGCCCGCCGCGCACCCGTCCGATGCCGATGGCATAGGCATTGAGCAGGCTGAGAACGACGGCGAGTATCGCCGTGCAGCCGCTGATCAGGATGCTGTTGAAGAGTTTGCGCGTGTAGTCGACATTGTTCCAGAAATTCTTCAGCCCCGTCAGGTCGAACGTATGCGGCGCTGCAAGCGGTCCGTTGGCGGCATAATCCGCCGGCGTCTTGATGGCGTTGACCGCTGCGAGGAAGAACGGAAACAGCGTCATGGCGAGGAAAACGAACAGGACGAAGAGAACCACCCAACGGCCGATTCCCTTCTTCTGACGAGGATCCACATGTACCTCTGATGTGACGGGGGTCGAAAGCGAAGCCGTGGCCGCCATCTCAATGCCCTCCCTGCGTCTGTTTGGATTGCATGCGCAGGAAGAAAACGCCCAGCAGAATGGTCACGACCGTCTGCAGGGTGGCGATCGCCGCGGCATAGCCAACACGGTTGGTAGTAAAGAAGTGATAGTAGGAGAGATAGGACGGCACCGTCGTCGCATTGTCGGGTCCACCCGAGGTCAGGACGTAGATCGGCGCGAACACTTTCAGCGCAGCAATCAACGTCGTCAGCGCCACCACGAAAATTTCCGGCATCAGCATCGGAATGGTGATGTAGCGGAAGCGCCCGAACCAGCTGGCATTGTCGAGCTCGGCGGCCTCATAGAGCGAAGGGTCGACACGCGCCAGCCCCGACATGAAGACCACGAGACAATAGCCGACCTGGACCCATACGATAACGGCAGATACCGCCCAGAGCGCATAGGTCGCGTCTCCAAGCCAGTTCTGCGCCATGAAATCGAGGCCGATCGCCTTTAGCACCGCATTGACGATACCAATCGGGTTGAGGATCCATCCCCATAGGACGCCGGCAGCGGTGAGCGGCAGGATCTGCGGCAGGTAGAAGCCCGCGCGGAAGAAACTCGAAAGGGTCTCGTTGAACTGGGCGCTGATGTAGTCGAACAGCACCGCGGCCAACAACAAGCCCAGAATGATGGGCACGATGGTCATCGAGATGATGAACAGCACCGTGTGCTGAATAGAACCCCAGAACGCGGCATCTTCCAGCAGCCTCTGGTAGTTCTGGATACCGATGAACCTCGGCGTCCCGATCCCCTTCCAGGTCGTGAAGCTTATTCCGAAATTGGCGATCAGGGGGACAAGCACCAGCAGGATGAACCCGAGCATACCGGGGATCATGTAGAGGTAGTAACCTGCCCTGCCGGAGTTTTTGGAACTCTCCATTGACTTCCTCCAGTGCGAGACAGCGAGACGGCCCAAGGCCGTCCCGCCGCTATGAGAATGCTCAGGTGCAGTGGTTATTGAGCCGCCTGCGCGTCATCATAGGCTTTCTTCAGACGGTCGGCGAACTGGTCCGGAGTCGTCGAGCCGTTGACCAGACCGGTGGTCGCCTGGATCAGCAGTTCGTAATAGCCGGGAACCGGCCAGTCCGGGTAGAAGCCGAGACCGCCCTTGGACGAGATCTCGTTGAAGAGCTGGACGTTGCGCTTGCCGACTTCGTCGGTGATTGCAGCCGGATCGGCAGCGATCGCGACGCCGCCGAAATTGGCCTGGTCGTTCTGGTTCTGCTTGCTCAGGACGATATCGATGAAGTCATAGGCAAGATCCTTGTTCTTGGCGCTCTTCGGCACCATGAACATGCTGCCCGTCGAACCCGTGCTGTACTTCGGGGTCGGGAAGATGAACTGGCTCCACTTGAAGTTCTTGATCGTGCTCGAGAAGTTGCCGTTGTTCCAGGTGCCGCTGACATACATCGGGGCCTTGCCGGCCGAGAAGACGTTGGCTGCATCCTGACCCTTGAGGCCGGTGGAATCCTTGGAGATGTAGCCCTTCTTCACCCAGTCGACGATCTTCTGCGCGGCAAAGAGGAAGGGCTTGGTGTCGAGCGGCGCCTTGAGGCCCTGGTAGTTCTTGACCCAGGTATCGTCAGCCTGCGTCAGAGCGAGCGTATAGACGAGGTGCTGGGCGTTGGAATCGACAGTGCCGTAAGCGAGCGGCGTGATGCCCTTCTTCTGGAAGGCATCCATGGCAGCTTCGAATTCGTCGATCGTCGTCGGCACCTTGATGCCGTTGGCGTTGAACATGTCGATGTTATAGAAGACCGACACGAACTCGGCATAGGCCGGAACGCCGATGATCGGACCGGAACCGTAGATGCCGTTCTGATCGTACTTGCTGAGCTGAGTGTTGGTTTCGTTGAGGATCTTGTCCCAACCGCGCTTCTTGAACTCGTCGTCAAGCGGGGTCAGCAGGCCCTGGGAGGCAACGAGGCCGGCCGTCGCGTTGCCCTTGTTGTATTCGAGGACATCCGGGGCCTGATCGGAGTTGAGAATGAGGCTGCCTGCCTTCTGCAACTGATCGAAAGTCTTCTGTTCGAAATTGACCGTGACGTCGGGGTGCTTGGTCTTGAATTCGCCGAGTGCCTTCGTCCAGGCAAGCGCCTGCGCGCTGTCAGGCAATTCGTACCACCAGACGTTAAATGTCTTGCTCTGGGCTTGCGCTACGCCGGCGGCCAACAGAACCGACATACCGGCGGTAATCGCCAGCTTCGAAAATATATTCATGTATTCTCCTCCACCTTTGCGAACCGTGACAATGTTGAGACCGACGACATGGATCGCGCTGTCGTTCGGCGTGTTTTCTTTGACCTCGGCGGTTGGCCTTCCCATCCCTCGGATTGTTATGACAGGCACAAACCGACTGGATATCTCGATGCTCCTCCATCTCGAAGTCCGGGCCACCCGGAGCGTTACAACACATCGCTCCGGGCAGCCTGAGTTTACGCACAACTCTTTCCGTAAATCGATCTCGATTTAACGGGTTGCGCACTATTCCACGAAATCGCCACCGCGACTTTTCTTAAGATAGTTCAGACCGGCAACCTGCCCAGTCATTTCGAGCTCATTGCGGTAGACCGGGTCGTGCCAGCCTTCGATATCGATCGAACCGGACCAGCCGGCAAGGCGCAGCTCGGAAATGATGTCGGTCCAGTTGCTGTCGCCGAAGCCCGGCGTGCGCATGAAGACGAACTTTTCCTTGCCGAAAATCCCGTGTTCCTTGATGACGTCCCAACGGATGGTCGCGTCCTTGCCGTGAACGTGGAAGATCTTCTTTGCCCATTTGCGGATCTGCGGCAGCGGCTCGATGAGATAGACCATCTGGTGGCAAGGTTCCCATTCGAGGCCGAGATTGTCGTCCGGCGTCTCGTTGAACATCAGTTCCCAGGCGTCGGGATTGTGCGCGATGTTCCAGTCGCCGGTCGCCCAGTTGCCGTCCATGGCGCAGTTTTCGAAGGCGATCTTGATGCCCTTGTCGGCAGCGCGCTTGGCAAGCTCGCTCCAGACCTGCTTATAGCGCGGCAGGCTGTCGGTCAGCGGCTTGTTGCGGATACGGCCGGTGAAGCCTGCGACGCAGGTGGCGCCGAAATGATGGGCGTTGTCGATGCAGTCCTTCCAGCCTTGCAGCGTCTGCTGGTCGAGATCATTGGTCTCGAGCGGATTGCCGAACATGCCGAGCGTCGAAATGGTGATGTCGCGGCTGCCGATCGCTTCGACGCAGCGCTTGCCGAGTTCGGCAAGATTCTGGCCATTGGTCGTCTGCCAGAAGAAAGGCTCGAAGCTTTCGAAGCCGAGGTCGGCGATCTTGGCGATGCCGGCAGCGGCATCTTCGTTCGTCGCCTTGATCATGGTGCCGATGCGAATGGCTTTGGCGGGGTTGCTCATGCTGTCTATCCTTATGCTGAGATTTCGACGCGCCGATTGGTCTTGGCGCTTTCGATCGCACCGAGAACCATGGCGAGGCTGCGGATATTGTCGCTGCTATCGGTTTCCGGCCGTTTGCCGGTCTTGACCGCCTCGATGAA
>JAGWJK010000470.1 GCA_028865845.1 Rhizobiaceae bacterium | reverse complement strand
GCATGCGGATCTTCAGGAACGGGTCAAGCGCGGAAAGCGGCTCGTCGAGCAGCAGTGCTTCCGGGTCTGTGATCAGGGCGCGGGCAAGTGCCACGCGCTGCTGCTGGCCGCCGGAAAGCTGTGCCGGACGCCGCGTCGCATAGGCTTCCATCTGCATCAGCTTCAGCATCTCAAGCGCCTTTGCCCGGCGCTCTTCCTTCTCGACGCCCTTCATCTTCAGGCTGAAGGCGACATTGTCGATGAGGTCGAGATGCGGAAACAGCGCATAGGACTGGAACATCATCGCCGTGCCGCGCTTGGCGGGCGGAAAGTCCGTGACGACGACATTGCCGAGCCGGATGTCACCGGAAGAAATGCTTTCATGCCCCGCGATCATGCGCAGCGTCGAAGTCTTGCCGCAGCCGGACGGCCCCAGAAAGCAGCAATAGGAACCAGCCGGTATCTTAAGGCTGATCGCATGTACGGCGGTTGTCGTGCCGTAGACCTTCGAAACGGATGCTATATCGATCTCTGCCGCTTTCGACATCGTGTCTCCCTCTGTTCGAGAAAGACAATGCATCTGCCGTGCCAATTCGATTATGCTGGGTTAACATTCTGGAAATAAAAGATTTTCACAGATATAACGGTGAAATGCCCTATATGAGGCAAAATGGTATCTGCCCACGAAATAGGCTTTTGTTTGCAATAAATGCACCAAATCGTATACAATCATCACTCTCTATTGCAGCAAATTCCGTTTAACTTTTCCGACGAACATGGCTATCATTTCGCCGAACAGCAGGTATTCGACGACATGAACGCAACCGCCGACGCATTTCCGACACCCAACGATTCCATCGAAAGTGGCACGCGCCAGATCCGCGACGCCATTCGCGAGGCGATCGTGGAGCGCAGGCTTTCTCCGGGCACGAAGCTGTCCGAAAGCGATGTCGGCAATCTCTTCAATGTCAGCCGGACGCTGGCGCGTGCTGCATTGCAAGCACTCTCCTACGAAGGTCTCGTCAACGTCGAAAAGAACCGCGGCGCCTTCGTCGCCTATCCTTCGCCCGAGGAAGCCAGGCAGATTTTCGCTGCCCGTCGGCTGGTCGAGCCCGGCATTCTCAAAGAAGCGGCGGCAAAGATCACACCGTCACAGATCCAGCATCTGAAACAGTTGCTGCTCGAGGAAGGCCGGCTGATGGGAGAGCGTGGTCAATCCGCGCGACGTGCTGAGATCAAGGCCTCCGGTGATTTTCACCTGATGCTCGCCTCCATCTCCGGCAATCTGATCATGCAGCGCTTCATGGAAGAGCTCGTGGCCCGGTCGTCGCTGGTGATTGCGCTTTACGGTCAGTCGAGCGTGTCGAGCTGCGGCCACGCTGAACATGGCGACATCATCGACGCGATTTCTCGCAAGGACATCGATACGGCGTGCCATCTCATGCTCCACCATATTTCGCATATCGAGGCCGATCTTGACCTGCGCGAGCGCAAGAGCTTCGGCCTCAAGGAAGCCTTCGAACAATAAGGGTCGCGGACATAGGTTTGCGACATCCCCTGCCCGATAGGACGAGCGTCACCTCGGGGTTTTGCTCAACCATCTCAGGAGCTTGCCGAGATATTGGCGGCCCTGATCACAATACTTGCCATGGAGACAGAATTGACCGCGATCGAAACCCTTTTCACCCGGGCGAAGCTTGCCGATGGCTCACTCACCGACATCGGCGTTTCGGGCGGCCGCATCGTCTCGATGGAACCTGCCGGCACCACCTCGGCAACAGGTGCCACCATCGATCTTGAGCAGGCGCTGGTCGTCCCGGGCTTCGTCGAAGGCCATATCCATCTCGATACCAGCTTTTATGGCGATGCCTGGATACCGCATAAGCCCTGCACCGACGGCTTCGATGTCCACGAGCGCGTCGCCTTCCAGGCGCAGAACATGGCGCAGGCCGCACCGATGGATGTTCGGGCGCGCAACCAGCTGGACCTCTGCATCGGCAATGGCAGCACGCAGATGCGCAGCCATGTCATGGTCGACGGCTCCGTTAGGCTCAAGTCGCTGGAAACCGTTCTCGCCGTCCGGGAGGAGTATCGCGATCTTATCGACGTGCAGCTCGTCGCCTTTCCGCAGAGCGGCATCCTGAAAAGCCCCAGTACTCCACAGTTGATGGATGAGGCCATCTCACTCGGCGCCGATCTTGTCGGCGGGCTCGACCCGGCGAGCTTCGACCGGGATGTCGAGGGGCACCTGGCAGTGGTGTTCGGTATCGCCGAAAATCACGGTGTCGAGATCGATATCCATCTTCACGAAGGCAGCACGCTCGGCCTTTTCACCATCGAACAGATCTGCGCCCGCACGCGGGCGCTTTCGATGCAGGGTCATGTCGCGATCAGCCATGCCTATGGTTTGGGCGACCTGCAGGGTGATGCCGCAAGACGCGCCGCCGACCTGATTGCCGGCAGCGGCGTCTCCATCATGACCAATGCGCCGGGGCATCATGCGTTTCCACCCGTCGCCCTTCTGCGCGCCGCAGGCGTCACCGTCTTCAGCGGCAGCGACAATATTCGTGACTCGTGGTGGCCGTACGGCGACGGCGACATGCTGAACCGCGCGATGATGATCGGCTATCGCTCGGGCTTCTTCACGGATGACGAGCTGAAGGCCGCGTTCGACGTCGTCACCGAGAGCGGCGCAAAGGCGTTGCGCCTGGAAGGCTACGGACTGAACATCGGCGCAAAAGCCGATTTCGTCACCTTGAAGGCTGAGCATGTTCCGGAAGCGGTCGTAGCCGTTCCGAAGGAACGCTCGGTCTACAAGGCCGGCAAGCTCGTCGCCAGGAACGGAGCGGTGATCCGCAGATAATTGGACCGCGCATCGCACGTGTTTTGAAAAGGGTGGTCCCATGCTCGATCTGGTGATTTCGAATGTCCGCATCGCCGGCCGCGACGGCCCACTCGATATCGGCATCAAGGACGGAAAGATCGCCGTCATCGATACCGGCATCCTTTCGGAAGCGCCGCGCGAGGATATGTGCGGCTGCCTCGCTTTTGGCGGCTTCATCGACAGCCATATCCACCTCGATAAGGCATGCATTCTCGATCGCTGCATGATTTGCGAAGGCACGCTGCAGGAGGCGGTCCGCGAAACGGCGAAGGCAAAAGCAGCCTTTACGGTGGAGGACGTCTATGCGCGGGCTGCCCGGGTCGTTGAGAGCGCCATTGTCAACGGCACGACGGCGATGCGGACTTTCGTGGAAATCGACCCGCGCGCCGGCTTCCGATCGTTCGAGGCCATCAAGGAAATCAAACGCACCTATGGCTGGGCGATCGACATCCAGATCTGCGCTTTCGCCCAGGAGGGCCTGACCAACGAGCCCGAGACGGCATCGATGCTCGAGCAAGCACTTGCCGACGGTGCCGATCTCATCGGTGGTTGTCCCTATACCGACCCCGATCCGAAAACGCATATCGGCTGGATCTTCGATCTTGCTGAACGTCATGGCGTCGATGTCGATTTCCATCTGGATTTCGATCTCAATCCGGCAGGCTCGGCCATTGCTGATGTCATTGCTGAAACGCAGCGTCGCGGTTACCGCGGACGCGTTGCCATAGGGCATGCCACCAAGCTTTCCGCCATGCTGAAAGCGACGGCAGCCGAGATTGCCGTGCGCCTCGCCGATGCCGGGATTGCCGTTACCGTCCTGCCTGCCACGGATATGTTCCTGCTCGGGCGCGACAGGGATCATCTGGTACCGCGCGGCATCGCACCCGCGCTTCTTCTATCCGAACGCGGCGTGACGGTGACGGCGGCGACCAACAATGTGCTCAATCCCTTCACGCCCTATGGCGACGCCTCGCTTGGCCGCATCGCAAACCTCCTTGCCAATGCAGCGCAGCTGTCGCGGGACGAGGACATCTCCGCCACCTTCGATATGGTCACCAGCAATGCTGCCCGCGTGATGCAGCGCGCTTATGCGCTCGATACCGGGGCCGTCGCCGATATCGTGGTTCTCGATGCAGCCGATCCGCTCTCGGCAATTCGCGAAATCCGGCATCCGATCGCCGGCTGGAAAAACGGCGTGCAGACATTTTCACGCCCTCGGCCGCGCCTGCTTTATCCGGCGGAGGAAATCCAACCAAAGTAATGGGGAGTTGTCCGCATCTCCGGTGCGTCCATCAAGCGGGTGCGAATTGCGCCACCAGTTCATGGCGATCGCCGGGATAGGTCAGGCGAACATGGGTAATGTGCGTGTCGCCGCTCCAAGTGCGACGCTCGACGACAAGGCAAGCGGTTCCCGCCGGGATCGCGAGCGCCGCCGCAATGGCACTGTCGGCCGCAACCGCACGGATGCGGTGTTCGGCAGCGCTCCACGGCACTTTTCCAAGCAGCCAGGAACCGGGCGGCAACGACGCAAAATCCTCACCAGCCGCTTCCGGGACCGCGTCGAGATTGATCAGGCGGTCTTCGACGCAAAACGGATGGCCATCCGCAAAGTGGCGGCACATGACATCGAGGACCGTCGCCGACGACGGAAGGTCGAGACGCGTGCGATCGGCCGACTTGGTGCGGCGCTTGCGTCTGATGTCGACGGAATAGGCATAGGGAAGCCCGAGTGCCTGCACTTCGCGGCGCAGATCATGGATTTCCAGCACCGCCGATTGCACATGCGGATGGCTAACATAGCTTCCGGCTTTGCGCCGGCGCTCGATCAGGCCTCTGCGGACGAGATCGGACAGCGCCTTGTTGACCGTCATGCGAGAACAGCCGTAGGAGGTCGTCAACTCGTGCTCGAAGGGAATG